>NZ_CALETI010000162.1 GCF_937920075.1 uncultured Agitococcus sp. | reverse complement strand
GTTCTCTTTTGCTCAAGAGTGCTTTGTTGTTCGCTATGTGTGGTTGCCGTTTGACCTGCTAAACGCTCCGCTTGATTCGCTAAACTATTGGTTTGATTGCTTGGATTGGCGATAGACGATGCACCTAACGTGTCCACTGCTTGTTGGCCTGCTTGCTTGATGTTAGCTTGCTCTTGAGCAAGGTTGATCTGTTGTTCGATACGTTGGTTGACAAAATCCTCTATGCCTTGTTTGGTTGTGGCTTTGGCATTGGTATCAATATTCCTGCCATAATCAATCACACCTTGTTTCCAATTTTCTGAATCTGCCTTTTGGAGATGATCTATTAATGCTGGAGTTTCATTGATACTGACATTAAAGCCGTTTGACTCAGCCTCACTACGCACAGAGCGAGCCGCGTTCAACTGTTGCAATGCTTGACTGTGTGCTTTTTCTGCACGAGTAGCACGTTCAAATGACTGACTATGTTGATTTTCAGTGCTATGTGTACTGGTATTGTTTTGGCTAGTTTGACTACTTGTTGCAATAGTATTGATTTTTGCCAATCCTTCACGCGCCTGATCCGATTGCAAGAACTCCTGCATTTTCGCTGCCGATTGAGTATTCGTATTAGCGTTTCCTTCGCTATTTTTAGAACTATCCTGATGACTGCCTCCAACATTGACTCCTGTACCGCCAACACCGAATCCCAACGAAGCACCAGCCGTATAATTTTTGACGACATCATTGGTAAATGATGTTTTTTCCTCATTACTCCAATTCTTAGACTCGGCAAATTTTTCAGCACTTCCCTTGACTATCTCAGTCATTTGATTGAGTGTGTTTTGATGTGTTTCTTGAGTGCTTGTGCCAGTGCTAGTTGTGGATGCACCTGCACGAACATCCGCAAAGGCATCACGGAAGGCATTGCCACGAGCTTCAGCTAAGCTAGCCGAAGTTTGAGATACATGAGATGTTGCTTGCTCAACCGCTTGGCTAGTCGCTTGTTCAAAGGCTTTTTGAGAGCTGACAGACACGCCCAATGACGAAACATTTTGATTGTAAACAGAGCCATATTGAGAGGTCGTCGTCGTGAAACCGCCATCTTGATTTTGATAGTAACCAGCCGTTTGAGTGGGTGCGCTCATGTGTTGAAAGGCAGATTGATTTTGAAAGTTGGTGTTTCCAATATTGAAATTACCAGCGGAGGCTTCCATGCTAGCACTAGCAGCAGGAGCCGCATAACCATCAAGAACACGCCCAAGCATTCCAGCCATCATAGCCCCACCCTGAGACACCATGACATAGGTCATCATAGGGATCATTCCCAACATATACCCAGCAATCGCTTCATACTTCTCCATGACTTGTTTGATACCCATTTGACTATACATGTCATATCTTGCTGGCACTAAATTCCCACTAAAATCGTAGTAAGCAACGACTTTTTGAACAGCGAAACTTCCAAAAAATGTCATCGCGTAATGTAGTAATGCAAATGCAACTGGCCATAATCCAATCCAAATGAGCATTTTTCCGTAGTAACCAAATGCTCTCCAACCATTAGGAAATAAGATTGCTAACCCAACAAACGGAAACACTGCATACATCAATCCTTCCATCAAGTTTTTTAAGATGGGTAGCATCTCTGCAGCCATTTTTCCCATTACACCAAATGTTGTTGCTCTTTCTCTTTCCGCTCTGGCTAGAGCATAGCCTTGAATCGCTGCATTGGCATCTGCGCTGCCAGCCAACGCATGTAAGCCTCCATCCATCGAGTTAATCATGGCACTTTGCACTAACAATTGAGAGGCGTTTCTAGATATATTTGATAAATATGTAAAACTCACAGGCATAGCAGTCCATCCTGCTTGTACCGTATTGCTTACTGGAGCCATTGTGATATTTGATCTAGTACCAGCATTCTTTTCAAAATCTTTCTGATTTTGTATTAAACCTTGCTCAATATTTGTTATCCCTGTTCTGCAATCAACAAAAGATTTTGTACCGTTTAACTCTTGGTAAAACCCTCTCGTCATCGCGGTATTAGTTTTGAAAAACGCAACAATATCTTCCTGTGCTGTTAAATCATTAAAGTTATAAAAACCTAAACCAATGTCATAGAAAGCACAATTTTTCCAAAATTCTTGAAGATCATTGTTCAAAGCAGCGTCGTTTGGTTGATAGTGCAGCATCTTTTTGACAAGGTTTTGTCCAAATAATGGACCGTTAGAGCTATATTTCA
>NZ_CALETI010000161.1 GCF_937920075.1 uncultured Agitococcus sp. | reverse complement strand
ACGCCTTTAATGAAGCTAAGGCCAATGCTCCAACAGTAAGCAAATCAGACAAACTAGCTCAGTCTTATGATGAAGCTAAAACTAAAACAATGGAGCAACGCCAGTCAGAGTCTCGCGCTGCTAACGAAGCAACAAAAGAGTTTTTAGGATACTATGATGGTCAGGTTAATCTAAAATCAGGCAATAACCCCCAAGACAGCGATTCTAAGCCTAAGTTTAGCCAATCCTCCACCATCGGCGACCGCACAACCACCTCACAAGTACGTCAAACATTGGTCAACCGCTTTGGCGAGAAACTGATTAAGACTTTGGAGGATAAGGGGATACTACGCATTGTCGATAGCGTTAAAGATATTGCAGAAGGCGCACTTAAAAGTATTAAGGCTTATCACGGCAGCCCTGCAAACTTTGATAGGTTTATGCGTGAATTTGTTAATTCAGGCGAAGGCGCACAAGCCTTTGGGTGGGGACACTATTTAGCAGGCAGGAAAGCGTTGGCTGACTGGTACAGAAGTGTTTTGTCTAATGATGCTGCTAGGACACAGTTTATTTTTAGAAAAGATGGGCAGCGTATCAAGCTAAGTAATTTATATAAAGCCCCCAACTTTGCATCACCAGTTAGTGAGGAAACTTTAGTAAAGGTATTTAAAGAATACTTATTAGGTGAGTACAACAGACGCACCGACACTTGGGAAGCAGATGAAAACCCTAGATATGATGCGCTAGAAAAAATCAATAAGGATATTTTAGAATATACAGAAGATACTAGCGGATATGTTGAGTTAAATGCTGTTAAGCAAATACTTGAGCAATACAAAGCCAAAAAGTTTTCAGCACAGCGAACATCAACATCTCATAAAGGGACAGGCCAACTATACGAAGTTGATATAGCTGCTAAAGAAGAGTCTTTTATAGATTGGTTTGCTAAGTTTGATAACTTGCCAACTACAGAACAGGAGGCATTACTAGCTATATTCAAAAAGTTTGACACCTACAGAAATTTAGACACAGAGGGTAAAACAGTAGGGCAACTTTACCAACAAGTAACTCGTTATAGCCGTGATGGGTTGCCAAAAGAGCTATCACTGGCATTAAAAGAACTAGGCTATTCAGGGATTAAATTCTTAGACCAAGAATCAAGAAGCCGTCCGTATGAGAAGCAGTATTACAACTATGTTGTCT
This sequence comes from uncultured Agitococcus sp., assembly GCF_937920075.1. Classification (GTDB taxonomy): domain Bacteria; phylum Pseudomonadota; class Gammaproteobacteria; order Pseudomonadales; family Moraxellaceae; genus Agitococcus. The sequence goes on along the minus strand of NZ_CALETI010000161.1, from coordinate 375 downwards.
TTGATGAAAACATCATAACCATTAAAGATAGGCACTATAGTCAAAACAACAGTGATGTTGAGGGTTACTACCACAACGGACAAGTGACTCTAGTAGCCGACAACCTAACCGATGAATCCATTATCCCAACTTTTGTACACGAATTAGGTGGACACAAAGGCTTTCAGGAGATGATGAGTCCTAAAGCCTATGCAATCATTATGGCGGTGTTTGACCGTTTAGTGGCACAAGGTAATCCGATTGCAGTAGCGGCAAAAAAACGCGCACAGCAAGCAGAGGACAGCCAAGACAGACAGACCGATGAATACATCCCTTATTTTTTAACCGAGCAAGAAAAGGCACACCAAGCCACAAAAGCACAGCGTAATGCAGTAC
>NZ_CALETI010000160.1 GCF_937920075.1 uncultured Agitococcus sp. | reverse complement strand
TTTATCAGCAGGCTGTTTGTTCGTCATATAAGATTGACGATACTGATAAAACTGATTTAAATCTTGCTCAATTTCTTCACCAAAATCTTGATTTATATCAAAAATTTCATTCAAAATTAATGCGTAACTTTTGGCGGGGTTTGATTTAATTGCTTTAATTTCTGAATTTTTTTTGCCTTGTTCGGGAAGTTTATAAATCCACGCATCTTCTACCGAGCCAACCACAAATGGCGAATGGGTAGAAGCAAAAATTTGGGCATTGGGTAATAATTTTTGTATGGCAGGCAAAATTCGACGCTGCCATTTTGGATGTAGATGAATATCAATTTCATCTAAAAATAAAATAATATTTTGGTCAAAAATACTCCTTTTTTCAGCCCAAGAAAGCCGATCCAAACGCCAAGCTAAATCAGCAACCAAACCGATAATTGATTTTAAGCCATCAGGCAATACGTCAAAATCTAATACTTGATTATTTAAGCTAATTTTTACAGTTAACGGTGAGTGTTGTACTTTAAACTTAATGTCTAACTGACAAATCTCAAAAATAAATTGCTCTATTTTTTTGACGGCAAACTGATAGTTTTTTGCCGCTTGTTTGTCACCTTCAACCTCTGCCAATGCTGCCGAAGATAAACTGTTTAAAATCCACTGAGCGATTAGATTAGTATCGGTATTACCTGTAAAAGATAAATTGTTTTTAGAAGATAACGACTGAGAAATATCCATGGAGCTAATATTATGAGTTGTTGATTTTTCTAAAGTACGACGACCAGAATATGTACCAACGTAAAAATCTCTCAACAAATAATTAATACTTATTTCCAAATCTTCATAAAAATCATTTTTATCTAATATTTTAAAAGAACGATTATTCCAATTAACACTGATAAAAGCATTGTCTTTGACACGTTGTTTAATTAAAGAATGACTTCCCTCCCCAAAAACTCCTGCCAACGCATACAACAAAGTACTTTTGCCACAACCATTAGCCCCTGTAAACAAATGAATTTCTGCCTTTTTTTCGTCAGCCTCAGCCGATTCAATGGGTGGAAAATCAATTTTCACATCATCAAATACACCAATATTTTTTAAGGCAATCGACTCAATACGATACTCGGTCATGTTATCCACCAATAAAAAGAGGCAAACCATTGCTAGTTTGCCTCTTAGTTTATCGACTTAGTTAGCACCAATAAAGATGCAAACTATTACTCCCAAATAACTTTTTGTTTTTGGGCAACCCATTGCTCACCATGTTTTAAGTAACGATCTTCAATGACATTACGTTTGATTTTCATGGTTGGGGTTAAGAAGCCATTTTCCATTGTCCACTGATCTTTCACGATCACCACATAATCCAACACTTCATGGTCTTCTAACGTGCTGTTTACGCTTTTCAACAACTCTTTAATTTCATTAGTTAAGGTTTCTTTATCCAATTCACCTTTTTCTAACTCTTTAATTGCATCTAAAGACAACATAAACAAGGCAAAAGGTTGAGGCTCACCTGCACCTGTCACACACACCACTTCCACTTTTGGATGGTTGTTGAGTTTGTTTTCAATCGGTACTGGTGCAACATATTTACCCTTACTGGTTTTAAACAACTCTTTAACACGACCTGTAATGCGTAAACGTCCTTTTTCGTCAATTTCACCACGGTCACCTGTTTTAAAATAACCATCATCGGTCATTTCTTCAGCCATTTTGTCAGGCATTTTGTAGTAGCCAATCATTTGTGCTGGGCTTTTTACCTGAATTTCGCCATTGTCAGCAATACGATGTAACACACCCGGATTAACTGACCCCACATAACCGACACGCACTTCATTTGGCTTACAAGCATGAGAGTAGGCAAAGTTTTCGGACATACCATATACGTCCAATAACTCTAAACCTAAACTACGATACCATTCAATAATTTGTGGTGGTAACGGTGCTGAACCAGTTAAGGCAACACGTACGTGGTTCATGCCTAACTGAGTTAAAACCTTCTTCTTAACGATCTTGTTTAAGATTGGAATATTGAATAATATTTTTTGCTTTTTAGGCGGTAACTTCTCGTTTACACCCAAATAGAACTTCGTCCACAATCTTGGTACAGAGAAGAAAATCGTTGGTTGGGCGCGTTGTAAGTCTTTTTGGAAGGTCTCTAAACCTTCGGAGAAGAAAATATGGAAACCGAAGTATAAAGACATGGTTTCGACAGCGGCACGCTCGGCAACGTGAGCCAACGGCAAGTATGACAACATACGTTCGCTGCTAGAGAAGCCCCAGATTTCTTCCATGCCACTGGTAATGACAATCATGGTGCGGAAGCTGTGTAATACACCTTTGGGTTTGCCTGTACTGCCAGAGGTATAAACGATGGTTGCAATATCGTCTAACTGAGGCATGGTTGGATTTTTTAAGGGTTCAGTTTTAGCAACTAAATCATCCCATTGTGGCTGACTAGATAACTCTGGTGGAGACAATGGTGCAGCAATAATTGGTAAACCTTGAGGAATGACGGTTTTAATTTCTTTCCAACCATCAGCCTTGCCATCCATTTTGCCAACAATTAATAATTTGGCTTCGCTGTGTTCAAAAATATATTCGGCAGTTTCACCGTTTAGGGTTGGATATAACGGTACAGTCACATGACCAGACATCCAAATCGCTAAGTCAGCCATAATCCAATGGGCTGAGTTGCGACCTAATAAAGCAATATTACTTTTGGGTGGTAAATTTAACGACTGAATATAGGCAGCAATGCGTCTAACTTCGTTACCCACTTGTTGCCACGTGTAATCTTTAACAACACCATTACCAAATGGCTGGGTTAAATAAATTCCACTTGGCGTATTTTTTTCCCAGTAGAGTAAACAATGAAGAAGAGTTTGCTTTTCGGCATTTGCTGTCATGTTGTTATATCCTCATAAATCACAACGTATTATGCTCAACACAGATTTATTTTCTGTTTAAGGCAATACAAAAAGGGCTAAACGTCAATGGGTAACAAGCATAATGGCGTTTAGGCTTGGCAATTGTTTGATTCTATCGTTGTACAATAGACCATCTTTTTTAACATCAAACTATTTAGACTAAAACGTTTGCTGCTATTTTTGCAGTAATGTTGCCCTAGACAACTATCTCTGCTTAATTAATTTATCATCACACAATGGCGTGAAGACTACCATTGACCGCACTTGCTGAAAAGCCTTGTTTGTCTAACAAATGTAGTTGTCTATGACTTTTCATAAAGTTTATGAATTGATTATGGTCAAAATACATTTTTTTATGTCATTTTTTTACAAAAAATACTATTTTCCCCTCCCACTCCCCCTCCTTTAGCATAGTTCGATAGAAATTCAGGTTTGCTAGACTGCGCGCCGACTGAAGATGATCTTAGTGTTTAAGTCAATGGTTCTACTCTCGCTCCAAAGATGATTATCACTAATTCAGCCACTCTCAAATTCTAAAAAAAGAAACACCACACGGGGACTTCGTGCAATCACCACGACTTAGTCCTAAATAACACCATGAGGACACAGAAATGGCAATTTGGGTGACATGGCCAGCTTGGACAAAGTTTGGCACTTTGGGGATCGCTGCTGGTTTGCTAACTTTAGCAGCCGAACGCAGTGAATTATTAAAAAACAATATGTTTGATTTGGAGGATTACCCCAAACTCAATAAAAATATTGTTTGTGATGAACGCAGTAAAACAGCGCGTACCGAAGATGGGACGTGTAACATTTTAAGCAATCCTGCCGAAGGATCCGCTTATGTGCGTTTTGGTCGTAATGTGAACCCTGCTTATACGGCAGGCGAAACCGAAGCCAATACTTTATTAAGCCCTAATCCTCGCGAAGTCAGTAATACTTTATTAGCTCGCGGTGAGTTTAAACCTGCACCTAGCCTTAACTTTATCGCCGCCTCATGGATTCAGTTTATGGTGCATGACTGGGTTGACCACGGCGAAAATCAAAGCACAAACCCAATTAAAGTGCCATTGCCTGCGGGTGATAGCATGGGCAGTGGCACATTAAATGTACGCCGCACTCAGGCAGACCCAAGCCGCACTGCCGCCGATGCAGGCAAGGTTAATACCTACCGTAACCACAATACTCACTGGTGGGACGGCTCTCAATTATACGGTAGCAGCAAAGCCCAAAATGACAAAGTACGCTCTTTTGTTGATGGTAAATTAAAAATTAATGCCGATGGGACATTACCAACTGAGTTATTAAGTGGCAAACCGATTACTGGCTTTAACGAAAACTGGTGGGTGGGGATTAGTATGCTCCATCAAATTTTCACCAAAGAGCATAATGCCATTGCCACCGCATTAAAACAAAAGTATCCAAATGCTACCGATCAATGGTTATATGACAAAGCTCGTTTAGTTAACTCTGCTTTAATGGCCAAAATTCACACCGTTGAATGGACTCCTGCGGTGATTGCTAACCCAGTTACCGAACGTGCGATGTACGCAAACTGGTGGGGGTTAATTGGTAATGCCAATGGCCGTGACAAATATCAAGCCGAAACCCGTAAATGGTATGAAGATTTAGCCAAAACTGACTCATGGCTTAAAACCTTCTTAGGGGCTAATACCGATATTGCAGGTACAGTCGGTAGTGGCACTTTAGACCACGCGATTGCAGGTTTGGTTGGTTCGGCTAATCCTAACAATTATGGTGTGCCTTATACCTTAACCGAAGAATTTGTTGCGGTATATCGTATGCACCCGTTAATGCGCGACAAAGTGGATATTTATGATATTGGCTCAAACGTAGTGAGCAAGTCAGTGCCTGTCGAAAACACTCGTGATCGTAATGCCGAGTCCATGTTAACCAGCGAAAGCCCAGATCGTTTATGGTATTCCTTTGGTATTACTAACCCAGGTTCGTTAACCTTAAACAACTATCCAAACTTCTTACGTAATTTGTCTATTCCTGTCGTTGGTAATATTGACTTAGCAACCACCGATATTTTGCGTGATCGTGAACGTGGTGTGCCGCGTTACAACCAATTCCGTCGTCAAATTGGCTTAAATCCCATTACTAAGTTTGAAGACTTAACCACAGAACCAGCCGCTTTAGCCAACTTAAAACGTGTGTATAGCAACGACATTGAAAAGATTGATACCTTAGTAGGGATGATGGCTGAGACCGTACGTCCTGATGGCTTTGCTTTTGGTGAAACCGCATTCCAAATCTTTATTTTGAATGCTTCTCGTCGTTTAATGACCGACCGTTTCTTTACTAAAGACTATACGCCAACCGTTTATACCCCAGAAGGTTATGCTTGGGTAGAAAACACCACGATGGTTGATGTGATTAAACGTCACCATCCTCAGTTAGCGGCTAGTTTAGTAGGTATGGAAAATGCCTTTAAACCTTGGGGCTTAAATATGCCTGCTGACTACGAAAAATGGTCTGCTCAAGCCAAAGCCGATCATTTATGGGTCAATGGCGCACAACGTACTCAGTACAAAACTACGATGCCCAATTTAGTTCCTGTGGATATTGGTGGTTTAATTAGTTCTATCTTGTGGAAAAAAGTGCAAACGCGTACCGATGTTGCGCCAGCAGGTTACAAAAAGCCGATTCATCCATATGGGGCAATGGCTAAAGTGAAGTTTATTCCTGTTGCCAATAATGGGTATACAGGGTTATTCCAAGGCTCTGACTATGGTTTATTACGTTTATCCGTAACAGGTTTACCCTCTGATCGTGGTTTTGCACCCGGTTTAGCATGGAAAGCCTTAGTCGATGGCAAACCATCAGAAAACGTTTCTGCGTTATATACCTTATCGGGTCAAGGACAAAATCATAACTTCTTTGCTAACGAGTTATCTAACTACGTGTCACCAGAAGCTAATGAAACCTTAGGCACAACGGCATTGTTCTCTGCGGTATCTACTAAACCTACTTTAGTGGTCATGAACGATATGGCCGAGATCACGCAAAAAGGTGTGCCAGTGTTGACGCCTAAAGCCCCCACACAAATTTATTTTGTGCCACGTCCCGAAGTAAAAACCAAGTTTTCTACGGCAGCACATGACTTCCGTTATGACTTAGCGACTTTAGGTGCAGGTTCAAAACTCTATGATGTTTACGCAACTTCAATGGAAATTAAAACTTCTATTATTCCATCTACCAATTTAAGTTATGCACAACAACGTCGTGCCAGTGCGAAGAAAATTGGTGAATTAGAGTTAACCTCGCCATTGATTGTCTCTGCCTTTGGTGACAGCGGTGTGTTCTTTAAACATCAACGTTATGAAGATAAATAAATCTGTATAAACAGCTTATTTATTGTGCAAAAAGCCAACACATTGTGTTGGCTTTTTTTATGCAGTCAAAAATATTGGCTAATTTGGGCAATGTATCGAATTATTATTTATTTCACGGACACAAAAAAGCCTCAAACTTTTTTCAAAGCTGAGGCTTTTAGACTTCTTTGGAGAAGTAAATATGGTGCGCCAGGAGGGACTCGAACCCACACCCTCACGGACTGGAATCTAAATCCAGCGCGTCTACCAATTTCGCCACTGGCGCAAGGCGGACTATCTTACAATAAAAACAATAAAATTCAAAGATTTTTTAGAATGCATCTCTCCGTTATAAGTATGCTGACAGCCAATCCTTGGCCAGCTATCCGTTACGGTTTAACCTCAATCGTTTTATTAGGACTTAAACCATACACATCAGGTGCATACATCGCCTCAACTCGTGTAGCAGGTAACTTAAACGTGCCTGCTTGATTGAGACGTACGGTATAGGCACTTTGCCATTTAGTATTCGATGGTAAATATTGATAATACGCCCGATAAGCATCCGCCGCATATTCCACATAAACTGGCCACCAATCATTTGTGCCCCGATTTAACAACTCACTATCACGTTTTAAACCACGTCCCAACAACACTGCACCTGTAGGAATGGGGTCATTAACGACCACCCAACCCATTTCTTGGCTAGAGGTAAATGACAACTCGACGCGCATGACATCGCCAACATGCCACTCACCTTTGACTTTTTGTTGAATAGGAATGATGTCTTTAAAAATACGATAGCCTTTTTCATCGGCTTTGGTAATTGGAATACGCGCTGCGCTTGATACCCGCAACCACGGACTGCCCTCACCTTGATGATTAACAGTGATTTGGCTATTTTGTTTTGGCCACGCAAAAGACATATCACTGTTTTCGGTATCATTAAAACGTACTGTTTGCGGACTGGCTTCGGTGGCTTTTGGCCATGCTGTACTGGCTTGCTCTGTGCCTAATTGAGCAAGCGTTTTACCTGTAATACTCAAGGCATTATCATTAAAACGTTTTAGCACAAAACCGCCCCACAAATTACTTTGTGTGCCTTGCCAATGGCCTTGTTGTTGTTGACGAATTAAACCACGCACCAAGAACGGCAATTCATCTTGCCAATTTTTGTCGCCCATCACCGCTAAGGTTAAACGCGCTTGCAACACTTGGTCATCGTCATACCACCACCAACGGTCTTTATCATGTTTAAGAATGATATAAGTGCCACCTTGTTGGACTAATTTGGCTTTTAATAACCGCTCTACTTCGGCTAAACGCTCAGCACGTTTAGGGACATTATTGGCATTTTTTAACAACTCATACCAATCAATTAAAATATGATTAGGCCAGATGCTCGGTTGCAAACGAATGTTATCCAACAAGTTGGGTTTAAAACGACCATATTGTGCCAAGATATTGGCGACTTCGATGTGTCGTTGAACCACATCAAATTGTGGCTCATAAATCCAATAACGATAAACTTCTTGGTTAACTTTGCCTTCAGCGTAACGCAATAAACCATCCAACATGGCATTGCGGCTATCTTCAGGAATTTGCCAATTTAATGCCTTGGCCGCACGTAACACATGTGCTGTTAAGAAAGGTGAACCCGATGACTCGCCCTCACTGGGATAAAACTTGGCTAAACCGTCTTTATCCAAATAAGTTGGCAAATCCCCCATAATATCAGCCCACAAACTGGTATCTTGTAAGCCTGTTGCTTTAGTGGTTTTTTGTTCTAAACAAATATAAGGATAACTTCTAAACCATTGTTTGACTGGCTCTAAAGTTCCCCCCAAATTGGGTTGAACATCCAACAACACTTTTCCTGCTAAAGCTTGTGCTGGTAATGCTGCCAAGTTTCCTTGATATGCTTTTGCGGCTGAAATTTGTTTTAATTCCGAACTTAAAATTTGCATAGGAACAGCAGGCAAGACTTTTTGACTGACTTTTAAGGCATCACGATACAATTCGCTTTGTGCCTGTACTTGCCATGTGACATTCTGACTTCCTTCAGTCATCACCACAGGCACATTAATGATTTGTGTGCCATTCGCAGCCAATACTACCGATTGTTGATATGGCGCTTTTAATACCTCACTATTAATCGTCACTTGCACCGTTTGTGGGTTAGGACTGCTATTACGCAAGGTAAATTCGGCTTGATAGCGGTCATTATCACGTACCACACTCGGCAAACCACTGAGAATTTGCAACTCTTGGGTGTTTCTCATGCTGGCTGAGCCTGTACCAAACTGCTCACGAGAACTGGCAATCGCCACCAATTTAAAACTGGTTAATGAATCATTTAGCGGTACGCTAAAACGTGCCATACCTTGACTATCAACGGGGGTACTGGCTTGCCACAACAACAAGGTATCAAACAACTCGCGTGTTGAACCACCTCGACCACCGCCACCGCCTGTTGGTAAGGCTTTTTTACCAAAGTGACGTTTACCCACTACTTGTAGTTGATTGGTTGCATTATCAATACCATAAGCTCGACTTAACATCATCGACGGCAACACATTCCATGAGTCATTATTCGCTAGTTCCAATAAAGCTTCATCAACGACAGCCAAGGTCACTTCGGTGTCATTGGGCAAACCATCACGACCTTTACTGGGGCTGACTTTAACGGTGACTTGTGCTTGTTCGCGTGGGTGATAACTGCTTTTGTCGGTACTGACATCCACACCTAATTGAAAACCTTCCCAACCCACTTTTAACTCAGCAATCCCCAATTTAAAGGCAGGTTTACCCAAATCCACTAACGCAGTTGGTTGAATTTGTTGATTACGACCACGAACAATGGTTGCTGAAATAAAGACGTTAGGTGCGTATTCTGGCTTAATCGGCACAGAAATCACCGAATCTTTACCCGAAATTGGCGTGACAAAACTTTCTAAAATGCCATCACGCACCACCGACACTAAAGCGGTTGCTTCACGGAATGGCATACGCACTTGTAATCGCGCAACATCGCCAACTTTATAATCTTTTTTGTCAGCTAAAACATCAATACGATCATCATCGCCTTGCTCAAACCACCACTCATCTTCACCTGCTATCCATAAACTGGTGCGTGTTGCTGCCTGACGGCCTGTTTTATCGGTGCTGATGGCCGTTAACTCCAACTCACCTGCTTTGGCAAAATTAAACTGACAACGTAAATGACCTTGAGCATCGGTTTGATTGCCACAATTGACCGTGACCGGCTCTTTAATGGTTTTGGTGTCATAAGAATAATAACCACCCAAAGTACGTTTACGATGGCTTTCATAACGAATCATCTGACCAAGAATTTTAATGGGCGTATTGGGTTGCAATTGTTGTTGCTGATTCACACTAATAAAATCGACTTCAACAGGCTGATTTTTTGCCACCCAAGACGAAGCCACTTTTGAACCGACCATGACTTCGGCTGGCCAAACGGTGCTACTTGCCCCCACTGTTTGTGTTTCACCACTGGGGTCTCTAAACTCCATTTCTAACTGCACACGACTCACTTGCTTAATGTCAGGCAATGTAGGCGTTAAAGCATTTAAACTGCCTGAGTCATCCAACACCAATTCTTGTTGCTCTAAATCTTGATTGTCTTGTGTTTTGTCATTGACCATGACTGGCACAGAATCAAAACTATATTCCTCAAAATTCGGTAACGATAACCAAGACTGCTCTAAGCGCCCACGAAGTGTAACAGGCGCATTGCTATAACCACCGCCGTTTAAATAGCGTAATTGCAACTGTAAGGGAATTTGTTTACTACTATTGGCTACCGTATGACTTGCAATGCCCAAATTGGCTTTTAACACAGGCAATCTAAACGCTGAGACATTAAAACAGCCTGTATGCAAATAGTTGTCGGCACTTTTCTTTAATTTAACGCAGTATTCGCCGAGTTTGGCTTGTTTAGGAATCGTCCATGTGCTTTCACCATTACCAATCGGACTAAGCTTGGTGCTCACGGTATATTGCTCACCACTGCCCGAATGCTCAATTAGCACCTCATTGATATTGGTGCTTTTATTGGGCGCACTTAAACCTGTTAATTTGGCATATCTCACTAAATGTTGCATATGCACCGTTTCACCAACACGCAATAAAGAACGATCAAAAACGGTATGGGCAACAAAATCACCTGTGGATTTGCTTGAGCCATAATATTCATCACTTTCTTCATCATAATAATAATCGTCAACACTGCTTAAATTAAAACGCCATGTTTCAATGCCGTTTGTCCATTCAGAGAGTGCAAAACTACGATCATCTCCCAGTTTCGCCATAATCAACCACGGTGAATTTTGGCAACTGGTTTTATTATCGGTATCTTTAGGATATTTAAATAAATCTTTGGCAATTTTAACCGTACCTTGCTCACCCGTTTGGCCTGTCCACAATTGTTTATTGTTATAACAATCCCAAACACTCACCGTTGCATTCGCAACAGGCTGACCTTTGGCTAAATCAGTGACCCATACCAAACTATTACTTTTGCCCATTTGCACATGAATGCCTAAATTGGTCACTAAGTTCATGGTATGTACATAAGCAGGTTGTTGTTTTTGGCTAATCCATTCGCCCAAATAACGGCTTTCTACTTCGTGAATATACAAACCTGTGTTCACAGGAATTCCAATCACTTCAAAATCACGCGCACTCAGTTTGCGTGGTAATGCTTGTACAGAAACACCAGCTTGTTTGGCAATTAGCGGCTTATCTAAAGCACCATAATTATTAATGTTTTGGTAACTTTTTAAAGCACTAACAAAAGCGGCATCGTCATCCGCCACTTTAAAACTATACAGTTTGGCATCAGTTTGCGCGGCCATATCTGGCTCTAATTGGCGAATCGTTAACGGCACAGCTCCCACTGCTTTTTCAATCACGCCAAAATCAGCAGCAAACTTGGCTAACGGTGGATAACCGCCCGTTTTTACTTGTAAAGGAAAATTTTTTGCATTGGTTAATGGCCGTTTGTAAACATCTTCAATGCCTGAAGGCAAGCTTAATAAAAACGCAGAATTGGCAGGAAATGGTGCAGCAAAACGTACATAATCGCTGTCTTCAAAATCCTCACCACTGTTGGGCATGGGTGTCCATACCTGATTACTCCCTTGCAAACGAATCGCTTTAATTTTGTCCGCCGTAATCACTTCGCTAAACCGTAACTCCATATTGGTTAAGGGCACACATGGTGCTTTGGGACTTTGTCGAGGGCAGCTAAAACTGACGGTAAAGGGCTGACGGACATCATAGGCCAAAATTTGGTCGCTAGTGCGTTTTTGGCCTGTTGCAGTGGCCACTTGTTTACCCCAAATTAAACGTACTTGTTGACCACCTGTTAAACGACGGCCACAACTTAAGGCACGCCACTCTTTAACGGTGCTGGTTTTATATTGATTGCTTTGTTGATCGTAATATTCGCGACTGGTATTTTTTCGCCACCAATCTTTAAGCTCTTGGTCTTGTTTGGCTAACCATGCTTGGGTTTCTTGAATGGTAAAAAATTTGGCATACAATTTTTCAGGGGAATCACTGGTTAAACAATACACCTGACTAGGCAAAGAACGCGGATCGGTTGGTTTATCTAATTTCACCAAAAATACTTGGTCATCCAAAATACTATTGCCATGATATGGCCACGCATCAACCACACGCACACCCTGTGTCGCACTATAATCATAACCAAAGGTGACATCCCCGACGGTAAACTGATAATAGGGATAGGCTTTAACGGGCTTACCTGCCACACTCTTTAGCCCTGTTACTAAATTAAATTCGCACTTAGTACCCACAGGTAAATTATTATTAAAGTTATACGCCCATGTGCGTGTATCTAACCAACGACCACGACCATAATTTTTACAAGAAGAGCTAACAATAAAAGGATTACGCACATTTTTGTCGCCCACTCGCACCATATCTTCAGCAAAACGCGCTCTTGCCTGCCCCACCGAGCCAACATCTCCTTGTGGGCTAAAGGTTTTGAGTGCAACCGTTTGACCTGCCACTTGATAAGCAGTTGCTTTGGCATTGGCAACTACCTGTTGCAAATCAAAAGCAAACAAGCTAAAACTCATGATATAAAGAATAACGGCAGACAACAGGCGCATATCGCCTCCTTTGCAATTAACAAATTTCAAGAAACATAAACTGACTTAGTATAGTACAAAGGCAATAGGAACAAAGATGGAAATTATTCGCCAACATCAACTATTAGATATTATTTTAGAGCTTCACAAATCTTCACTAAAAGGAGATTTTACAGCTTATAAAAATCATTGTTATCGCGTACTTAATTTTTATGCTGCATTTGTCGCCAAAACACCAGACAATCTCAATAAAGGTGCTGTTGCAGTCGCTTTTCATGATTTAGGCATTTGGACAGATAACACCCTAGATTATCTGCCACCCTCTGTTAATCGTGCCAAAACTTATTTAGCTGAAATTCAACACTCATATTGGCAAGACGATGTGAGCTTAATGATTGATAATCATCATAAAATTACGCCATTTCATCATAATGCTTTAGTCGAAGGATTGAGAAAGGCTGACTGGCTAGATGTGTCTTTGGGATTGATGAATTTTGGTTTAAATCGACAGTTTATTAGCACCATTCAACGCGAATTTCCCGATGCAGGTTTTCATTTA
>NZ_CALETI010000159.1 GCF_937920075.1 uncultured Agitococcus sp. | reverse complement strand
AATACCACTATTGTTCTGCACTAATCGACACAATATCCATTTCAAAAGCTTTACAAACACGATAGTCAGGAAGTCGCTTCATAAGATTAAATTTATCATTAAATGAATAGGGTTGATAAATATCTAAACCTTGATGTACCCGAATTCGCCAACCTGTGTTTGTTTGTATAAAAGACTGCATGATGTCTGTCGATGGTACAAATTGCCATGTTAGATTGATGCCAACATCTAGGCATGCCTTAGCTATATGTTGTAAATCACTTTCTTGTTGCTCTTCCATAAACAAATCTGTGGTGGTGATGAGATGAACGTTACTTTGCTGAGATGATGGTTTGGCATTGGCAATCGTAGTTAATAGTTCCAGTAAGTTTTCTTGTTGATTAATTAAACCGATGTTGAGGTCACTGATAGTAATTTCTGTGGCCTGTTGCAGATATGGGGTGATGCAGTCGCTTAGGCTAAATCCCGATTTACCTTCTGGCCATGTTATTTGTTGTTCAGTTAATTCTGAATTTTCTTTAACTTTATCATGTATTTTTGTTGCTGAGTCGCTGGTGATTGACGTGCTTGGTGTGGCAAATAAGGCATCTTCTTGATATGACTCACTAATGGCCCCGTCGCTTGTATTGGATTTTTTGTGGTAGTAGTTGGGGTAGGTTTCTTCTTCTTTGGTGGTAATGTGATGTATTTCATCACGTTGATTGTGATAACTAAAAGAGACCTTGCTATAAGTGTTATCTATACGGAGTAGTTGATCTTTAACCCGTTTACGGCCTTCCATCGCAAAATTAAGCAACTCTTGAATATCACTTTCGCTCGCTTGACCATCAGGATATAAAATCTTCATTAAGCCCGAAAAGGTTTTGTTAATGGCATCACGGTCACGAGTTGATAAATCAGACGATAGTGTAAAATATGCTTTGTAGCGGTCAGAATAATCGTGACTGCGTAAAGCGCGTAATACTTCGGCTAAATAATCAACTACAAAACCATAGCCCTGCGAAAACATTTCTCCGCGAATAATATCGACTTCCCACCCTGCAATATAAAAATGAATGCGGTCAAGAAATGCAGAATCATGGTAGCTTTCGGGGAGTTCGTCAAATAAGTCGCTGTGTTTTAGCATGTGAGGAACACTGTGCTGGGTGTTACCAACAAATACCATTGATGCCTCTGCACCAAGCGTTTCAATGCCGCGTGAAAAAGTTTTGTTGGCCATGTAGTTTTTCATAATATCAACTAAGGCTTTATCAACACGTTTCTTTTTTCCTGCAAACTCATCAAAAGCGATAGTGTCCCAGTAACCGACTAGGCCGACTTTGCCTGTACCATTGTGAACAAACAATTTAGGCGTGGTAACTTCTCCGCCTGAAATTAAAATCCCGTGTGGGGAAAATTCGGAGTAAATGTGTGATTTTCCTGTTCCTTTAGGGCCTAACTCAATCATGTTGTAGTTACGCTCACAAAAAGGAATCAGGCGCACAAGTTGGTTAAACTTATTACGTTTACTGAATTGAGAGGGTTCAAAGCCCATACTTTGTATAAGTAAGTCTATCCATTCATCGGTAGAAAAAAAGCGTCTGGCTTGAATATAAGCATCAAAATCCAGATGAGAGAGCTGGATGGGTTTTAATGAGCCTAAAATCCAAGGCGAGGCATCCTTCTCTTCGCTAAAATCATATTCAACATCTGCAATACACCACACACCACTGACCAATAATTTAGGATGTGTTTTTACGGTATGCGAATCAATAATGACTTTTTTAATACCTAAATTGGCAAACTCAGCTTCGTAAGCATCTTTTTTTTCGTTGAGTGCCACACTGATACGATCAATGACTTTATGGCGACCTTTTTCTTTAATTATTGAACGCACCAAGCCTGATTCATTACGATGCACATAATGTTTACGCAAAATCTCTTTGACGGTGCTAATGCCATTTTGAATAGTCAGTTCGTCATTACTGGCACAGTATTGACCCAACAAATATTCCAACACATAAGAGGGGACAATCGCATTACCTTTAACTGTTTTTACGAGGTCTTTACGCACCACTAAACCCGAAAAATGCTCATTAATTTTATCATCAAACTGGCTCATAACGGGTTGCTCTAGAAGTCAAAGTCACGGGTAAAAGAACGCTGCATCAGGTAGTTTAGTGCGGTGTACGGTTTGTAATGGGATGTGCCTTCAATTTGCTCTTCTAACCTTAAACAAACAGTTTGACCGTTGAGATTGTCGGCTTGACTGGTCAACATCAGGCGTAAAGCAATTTCACGTTCACGGGCATTGTCAGCCTGACGATCAAAAATCACCTCATGGCTATCCGAAATCAATGCGCCTGCTTCGCTATACAACCCAATACGCAAGGTGCGAGGACGACATTTGTCAGTGACTGGCTGTAATTGATAAAGCATGACCGATAGATGGTTAGTAGTAATTTTATTAGCCGAGCCGCGTAGCACTTCAATATCAACTTGTGACAGGTCACTTTGACGTTTTTTATTGATGTGTAATAAAGGGATAACGACTTCTTGTAAGCTGGCTGCACCATGTACAAAGCGACTACCAGAGCCTTGTAAGCGTAAGCGGTTAATCGACTTAGGTAACATCACTTCCACATCGCCCACTAAGCCTAATTGCGAGCTGTGGAAGTGCTTAAACGAGGGGTGGCGTTGAAAGTCTTTACCTAATAAAAAGCGTCGATTGCGATATAACACCGTTGATGCTTGTGGGTCTGAGGATAAAAAATCACTTTCGGCAAGGGTTTGGTCTTGATAAATAAAACCATGATCTGCGGTCAGCAAGATGTTGTTGACGTTGGCATTGGTCAATTTTTTAATCAGGCTAATCATTTCGACTAAGGTTTGTTCGGCCGCATCAAAGGTACGTTCTTCTGTGCCTAGGCTGTCGCCTGTTTTGTCTATCAGGTTATGATAGATATACAGTACGTCACTATCGCGGACGATGGCTCTTGAGTCGTCTTTATTTAACACCATAAAGTCTTTTGCCAAGATAACATCACTGGCCAAGAGGC
>NZ_CALETI010000158.1 GCF_937920075.1 uncultured Agitococcus sp. | reverse complement strand
TAAATGATTCTACTACAACACTAACAACCTACACCGTCCCTGCTAGTGCCGTTACCGAAAACGGTCGTACAATCATTGAGTTATCTAATAACTCTTTAACAAGTATCATCATTAATGCTGCAACTGGCACAGGTAAAATTGCTGGTGATAGCGTGAACATTAGCATTACAGGTACTTATGCTGCTCAAGCATTGGTGGCTAGTGGCGTTACTTTGCAGGGCGATTTGACGTTTAGCTATCAACACCAAACCAAAACCTTGGTCTATAAAGGCTCTAATACTTGGAAAGTGGTGGGGTGATTTATGTTCCCATTAGGTGTTTTGAAGAAAAAAATTGATTTGGCGACTTTGATAAATCTTAGGTTTGAAGGCTCAGAGGGTAGTCAAGTTTTTACGGATAGTAGTCCGTACCATAGAAGTGTCACAGTAAGTTCAGGTTCTCCTGCACTAACCACTACAAACCCTCTTAGTGGTACGTCAAGTTTACTGCTGACTACAGATACAAGTCAGGCGAAAATAACTACAAATGACACGTTAAATCCTGCTAATCGGGCTTTAAAAAGTATTGAGTTTAGAGTTCAGATTGACTTAGATAAGATAGCCAATAATGAATCTCAGTTAATTTTTACACAAGGTATTACAGGCACAGTCGGGAGTGTTTTCTGTTATATAGGGCGCAGTGCAACAGGCAATGGAGGCTCGGTTGTTTTGGTTTGGTACAACCTTATTTTCAACCAAATATATACCCAATTGGGTACTGCTCTTAGCGATTTAAGTCAGAATAACCATGTTTGTTTTGACCTCAGAAACAACGGTGTATTGTTTGGTTTTTCTAACGGAATGGAGAGTTCTACAAGTAATTATCAGTACAACGGTGCGTTTACTAATTCGCTGAATCTAGGTGGAACTTTCTTAGATATAGGTAATTACCCATTCACCCCTTTACTTAATCAATTCAGGGGTAAATTAGATAACTTTAAGTTTAGCAATGTTGGTAGATACTTAACTAATTTTACGCCTCCAGTTTAAGTGTCATTTGCGTGTCGTTCTCTATAGGACTCCATAGGGTTCTATAGGGGGTAAAAAACAAAAAAGCCTAGATTTCTCTAGGCTTTTCAATGTGTTACTTGGTGGAGATGGCGGGAATTGAACCTACAACACATCAAAATATAATCATTAAATATCAAATACTTACTATTAAGCCTCTTTTTTGAGTGTCATTTCAGTGTCAATAGGCGTAAAGTCATCATAGTTACCTGATGGTTGATAGCCATTCTTTTTGCTGGAATCTGGTATCCATTTACCATAGTTTCTCATAATCATTTCAACGTCAACGTGTCCCATCTGCTGACTTAACCACCAAATATTTTCCCCTCGAGATAATAGCGTACTGGCAAAAGTGTGCCTTGTTTGATACGGATTCCGATAGCGTACACCTGCTTTTTTTAAAATATGCGTCCATAGCGTTTTTCTAATTTGTGCGTCTGTTTCCCAAGGTGTCTTGGTACGTGGATTATAAAAAACTCGCTTACCTTCAATGAATGTATGCTCTTTTTGTGCCTGTAGTGCGGTCAAAGCCAAAGGCCAAAGCATAACTTCCCTTGTTCCTGCTGCTGTTTTTGTACCTTTTTCAGTTTTTTCAACCACGGCGCGAGACACTTTAATTTTATTGTTCACAAAATCTATATCTTGCCACTCAAGCGCAATCAACTCACTGGTACGCAATCCCGACCAAAATGCAAACTGTATTAAGTTCCTGCCTTGTCCTTCACAATTTGCCAAAATAGCTTTAATTTCCTCGCTGTTGAATGGGTCAATCTCATAAGTGCTTTTGGTTGTTGTTTTTATTAGCAGCTTATTTAAAGCAATTTTATCAAGTGGATTACTTTGTATTAATCCCTCATTAAGTGCGTCATCCAGTACAGAACGTAAAGGCGTTAATATATTTCGTACCGTTTTAGCGGTTTTGTTTTGGGTAACAATCCAGTCTTTTAAGTGAGTTGGTTCTAATTCATTCACTAACAAATGACCAAAGCTAGGCATTAAATGAGCGTTAATTACTTTTTTATAACTATTAAAAGTGGATGGCGATATTTTATTATTATCTAAGGCGTTCTTATAAAGCGTAATAAATTGATTCAATAAATCAGCTATTGTTTTTTGAACTTGATGTTTGCTAAATAACTTAATTTTAGGCGAATTTGGAAAGTAAACAGAGTAATCAAAAGTACCTCGTTCTATGGCATTTTGAATTTCTGCTTTTAATCGTTCCACATATTTGATGTTAGCTGACGTGTGCTGTAAATTGAGTGATTCACGACAGCGTACACCATTATATGTAAAACTGATTTGAATAGACTGGGTGTGTTTATGCTCACGTAACATGATGCCACGTGAGGTTTTTAGCTTTTTAGTGCTTTTTGAGTTGATTGGTTGCCCTGTGTTATCCATTCTTCGACCTTTTCTAAATTGATTCGTACACGATTGTCGGGCGATAGTACCCAATGTACACCTTTAATCCAATGGCCAGCATTGCGTTTGCCTTCAACCGCTTTTTCTGTTTCGCCTGATAGTTCGCAATAGCGTTTAACAGTCACCCAATTTAACTGTCTCATAATTACAAACTCGCTTGACTACCAACAACAGCCAATTCAGGCGGTAAAATTTGCCCGTGTTGGTTAATAGTTGGTTGTGATGTTTTAACTAATTGAAACGCATGATTGCAGCTAGGGCATTGATAATGAAATTTAGGCAAGGGCAAACCCATAGGACTAAAACAAAATGAGTCAAAATCACTGGTTTTGCCACACATCGCGCATTGAATACCAACATTCATTAGGCTTGCTCCTGCTGCTTAATTTTGTCATCTAAGCAAGCTTGTTTTGCTTCTGCTGCTGATAGCTTCAACTCAGTAGCCAAATAACAAAGCTCACTTACTTTGATTTCTGCTGCAAAAAGTGTAACGTGACCACGGTCTAACTTTTTAACTCTGTAGTTACCGCAGTCACTTTGAATAATAGTGTCACTAACTTTTAGCCACTGTATTTGCATGATTCACCTTTTTAGGCTTGATTCCATATTCAGCGTTTAGGATTTTTATTTCGCTATTTGCTAAATCAAGTCGCCAAGCTGCATTGTTATATTTGTGAAAAAGCTCGGTGTTATCGCTATAAAGCTGCTTATTTTGGCTAGATAGCTCTTTGTTTCTAAAAGCTAAATAAGCCAAATAAATGACTAACAAAGCAATAACGACAGTTTTTAAAGTTTCCATGATTAACTCCGTTTAAATAATTCAAGGTCTGCATGTAAAAATGCTGTATTACACAGATTAAACAATGAATTTTGACCTTTGGAATCAATTGCTTTTGCACAAAAAAGACCGTCTATGTAACCGCATAAGTGACCATAATCTTTATATAATGCTGTTTCATTTTTTGATTCACTTAATGCGCTTAAAAGTTGCCAAAAACGTAAGTACCAAAAAGGCATGTCAAAACTGTCATTCATTTTTCTAAATCCTTTTAAAATGGTAATTCAGCAGCAGTCGTCCAGCCTTTAAGCCAGTGCTGATGTTCTGGTGTGTTTTTTGGGTAAGGATTGCTGTTAATAGTTCGTTTAGTGATAAACGCGGACGAATTTGCGGCAAAGCCTTCATCGTAAAAGTCTTTAAAAGAGGGTAGTTCTAAAACTTTCCACCAAACCAAACCATTCATTTGATAAAGTCTTTCTTTATCATCAATATAATAACAATTAAAAGTTTTTATATTGTTAGACTCATAAACAGACAAATAATTAAACACGCAAGCAAAGCCGCGACTATTAATGCCAACATATAAAACATCATTATTTAATGTGTTTGTGGGTAATGCTTTTGATACGTGCGTTAATCCTGATGTGTTAGTGTTTTGCCTATTCACAAAATCAGCAGCAATCGTGTCAACAATTTCAAGTGACTTGATTACAGCGTTTTCAATGTCATCATCACCTTCAACATTGGTGGTTAAGGCATTGGTCGTGCTAATCATTTCGAGTTCGTCTCTTAACTCGTCAAGCAAGTTTAAAAAAGAGTCGTTTTCGATTGGGTAAGTTGCTTCTGTCATTTTTATTGCTCCGTGGCTCTTTGTAAAATAGGGACTAACCATTGGTTATTGTTGTTTATTTTTGCACCCATAGGGCTATTTCTATCAACATCAATGGGTATGCCTGCTTCTTGCATAAAACGTAAATCGCGTTGAATAGTTCTTAAACTCACAGTTATTTGTTTTTCCTGTAGTTTTTCTAAAATTTCTTTAGTACCAACACGTCTTCCTGTACTTTCTGACACAATTCGCAAAATCTCTATCATTCGCTTTAAGTGGTCAAAACGTGAATATTTTGTTTTCATTTAAGCTGCCTTATATTTATCATCGCGCTCTTTTTCAGCACGTTGTTGTTTAATGCGAATAGCGGCTTGTTCGTAGCTTTCGCCAGCGCGTGCCAAGCGTTCAATGTCGCTTTTAAGCACGCCATATAACGTGTCGCCAATCGGTTTGGGTTGCTCGGTTGTGGTTTTGGCCGATTTTTCGATGCTCAACCAGTAGTCATACAATTTGTCTAAATCGGTTTGAGGTAGGCTTTTGCCTTGGTTGTAACTAATAAACTTGTGTAACGTTTTATCGTTATGTTTCGTTACGTTGCTCAAGCTGCTTAATGTGGGTTTAAAAAAATCTATACAAACCAGTCCAGTTGTTGCGGTTGTTGGTGTTTCAACGGTTGGTTGCACTAAAACAACTGGGTTTATATTTATATTTTTATTTAAATCTTTATCTAAATTAGTAACGTTACTTTCGTTACGTGGTTCGTTATGTGGCGTTACGCTGTTGTTACGTTCGTTACTTGCGTTACGTTGTGCTTCTTGTTGACGTGCGCGATATTCAGCTTGGCGTTCTGCATTGGTTTTGGCACGTGTTGGTAATTCTTGGTTAGTGCTTAATTGGTCGGTTTCTTGATAGTTTTCTACTAACATAATTGAGTAATAGCGGTTGTTGTCGCTGTTTAGTGCAAATTGGCTTAATACTTGGTCTTTAATTTTGAGCCATGCTTTTAAGGTTAGGTTGCACCAGTTGGCCAAAAACTTATCGTCATTTGGTATAGACAAAGCAGGGCTTTGCTTCATGCACAAGCATAGCAAGTCTAAATAAGCAGCTTTAACGGCTGCTTTTGTGCCAACGCGAAAGTTAAAAATGTAACTTTCGTGAGAGAATTTGAGCCAAGGGAGGGTTTGGGTGTTCATTGTTGTTGTCCTAAAACACTTTCGCCTATAAATATAGTTTTAACTATTTACAAAATCAATAGTTTTAACTATATTTTTATTGCCGTTTAATTTTTTTGAGGTTTATATGAAACAATGGTTAAAAAGTTTTGTGCATAACTGTGTGGTGCATCCTGCTATGCCGTTTTTGCCTGTTAAAGTGGCTAACTGGCTGCATGACAAAAATGCAAATTGGGCGTTTGGTTTAGAGCGTTATGATGAATTGGCTTTAGAAGGAAAAAAAAAGCCAACTATTAGAAAGTTGGCTCAAGCGTTGGTTGATGATGCTATGGATGGTGGAGCTTTATCAATTTTTCAACAAAAGCAATAGCTTGATATTGAGGTGTGTTATGGATGAATTTGAAATTCAAACGTTTGAGGGTGATCCAAAAATAACGTTAACGCTTGAACATTTGTTTATTGAAGTTTCTGTGAGCGTAAAAGTCCGTTCCGAATCTTATCCAGTGACAGGTAAGTTTGACGAAGACATGTCTGAGGTGCGCCGTTCCCTATTTTTACAGGCAGTAGAGGCAGTAGCTCCTCGTATTGCGCGTGCAGCTTCTGAATCTCACGTTGCATTTGAAGAAGCCTATCAGCAGGTGATGGTAAAACGTCTTCAGCATCGCTTTGGGTCTGCTTAGTTTTCATATTTAAATCCCTCTCAATCTACAACGTAAAATCAAGCCATACGCCAAAGTGACCACTGTCACCGTTATCCCTTTCCCAGCCACCTTTAATCACGGCTGGGCAAGTGCCGATAATGTTGGTTAATTGGTAATGCTTTAAATAATCACGATATTTGATAGCAACAGCGCGTGATAAATAGCCTACTGTTTTGCCTTCTGTATCAATCCTTACCGCGTTTTTATCAACTGGATTGTTATCTTCCAAAATAAGATAGGCAATGGTTTTTTTGTTGTGGCCGTTTTTGGTTTTTCGTCCACAAATAGCTAATAAGTTATCTTGAAAACTGGCTTCTCCAACAATTTCAAGGTCATAGCCGCCATTGGTGGGGAGGTTATAAATTTTAGGCGATGAAGTTGTATTGGCTTTTATTTTTAGATAATTTTTAAGCTTAAACATTCCATAAATAAAGCCAAAAATTATCAATAATCTAAATAGTGTACTAGCATCCATAATTTAACTCCTTGTTTAAGCACTTTTTTTATCAGGTGCTGTACCATTTGCAACAGCATCCTGAGACTCTTTTAATTTAACTAAATGTTGGATTGTATTGTTAATAAAACTAAGGTCTTCGGGGCTTAATTTGCCTTCGTTGGTAAATTGTTTAAGCTGTTGGGCAAGTAGTTCTGCGGCATTTGGTGTTTTTGTTGAATATTTATCAGAGCCAGTTTGTAGCCATAAAGAACTTACACCTAAATAATCAGCAATCAAAGGCAAAAAAGTAGATGCTACAGATTTGCCTGATTCTAATTGATGATAGCTTGGCTGAGTCATTCCAACAGCTTTTGCTACTTCGGCCTGTGTTTTATTAGCGGCTTTTCGCGCGCTTTTAAGCCTATCTTTTAAATCGTTCATGGCTAACTCTCATTAACAACAATAATCATATAGTTACGACTATATAAAAACAAATAGTTATAACTATTGACTTGATTATAGGCATAACTATAATGAGCATATTATTTGCAGGTTTTAAGTTATGAGTATCTATAAAGACCTTGTTGAGCATTTCGGTGGACAAAAGAAAACGGCTGTTGAGTTAAATGTAAAACAGCCTTCTGTACACGCTTGGGTAACTGGAAAGACAAAAATGTCTGCTTTGGTGGCATTACGTGTTGAGCAAAAAACACAAGGAAAATTTAAAGCCGTTGAACTTTGTCCTGAAATTAAAACATCCTGACAATACCTAAAAAACTCTTAAAACGACTAAAAACTGTAGGAATGTTGGACGTGTCCCTAACAATTGACGATTTACCAAGCCTCTTGCAATACATTAGTCCAGACGTTGACCGTCAAACATGGATTAAAGTAGGCAATGCCATAAAAACAGAATTTGGCGAAAATGGCTTTAGCTATTGGGATAGCTGGAGTGCAGGCGCATCTACCTATAAGCAAAAAGAAGCCATGACAACATGGCGTTCACTCAAAACAGGTAAAAACAGCTTTGGCGTACTGGTCAACATGGCCAAAGAGCGCGGCTGGGAATATCCCAAAAAACAACTTACCGCAGCAGAACGCAAAAAACTCAAAGACGAACAAGCAGCACGCAAAGCCGAACGTGATGCCCAAATTGAAGCGGATGAAGCCAAGCTACAAAAAATGCAATCCATCGTGGCCAACGGCTGTCAAAAAGTGTGGGAAAACTTTTGTTTTGAATTTGGTCAATCAGACTACTTAAAGCGTAAACAAGTCACTGCTTTGGGCATACGTTTTTTCCATCAAACCGTTGTTTTGTGGATTGATGACATAGAAGAAAAAGCAGGGGTAATCAGTGGTGCAAAAGTTTTTGAGTTCTTCAAAAAATTACCTAAACCACGTCCCGATAACATCCATTTTTTAATGTTCAAAAAAGGCTCTATTGCCGTTCCCTTGCGTGATGCAGACGGCAAACTTTGGGCATTACAGGCAATTAACGGCACAGGCAATAAATTATTTCCTAAATATGGCCGCAAAATTGGCTTATTTCACATTATTGGCTACTTAAAAGATGCCAAAGCCGTTGCAGCCGCCGAGGGTTACGCAACAGCCGCTAGTATTCACATGGCTACCGAATGGCCAGTTTTTGTCTGTTTTGATAATGGCAATATGGTCAACGTAGCACCAGTCATTAAAGAAAAAGCACCAACGGCCAAAATTTTGTTTTGTGCGGATAAAGACGATAACGGCTCAGGTGAAAAATTTGCCACACAAGCGGCTGAATTGATTGGCGGTGACGTGGTGTTGCCTGATTTTGGGGGTGAAGTATGACTACCCAAAAAAAACCTAACGACTTTAACGATTTACACGTTTTACGCGGTTTGCCTGTGGTGCGTGAGCAGTTGCAGAATGCCTTGTCCACCCATGCCCCAAAACTCCCCGAACCCCTCGAAGTTGCCGTAGGCGAACCAAAAAGTGAGGGTCAGGCCGAAAAACCCACAAATAAAAATCAACCATTTTCTAGCGAAATACTACTCGAAAGGTTTGCCTTAATCGAAGGTAAGACGGATGTATGGGACACACGTCAACATATCGTAATGAAAAAAGGCGCGTTTAAGGATTTAGTCGGTAAAAAGTTATCAAGCGAATGGTTAGAAAGTCCAAACAAAAAGCTAATCAGTTTGGCTAATGTTAAGTCTATTCAAGAAAACTCTGCGGCCAACCAAGTGGGGGTTGCAGGGGTGGACTTGATGCTGTCGCGGTATATTTTAATTTATGGCACTAGAGATGTTTGGGATAGTCAAATAAGAACACGCATACCTGTATCGTCATTAGAGATTGCGTGGCCAAACGAATATCAATTATGGCTAAAAAACTCTAGCAGGAGAAGAATGGTGTTACCCGATAAAATTGTTTTTGACCCTACTATGCGAACCGAAGATGACTGCATTAATACGTTTGACGGTTTGCCTTTGATTCCTTTGCCACAAGATCAGCTTAATGATAAGTGCTTAGGGATATATCAATTATTACAATCAATGTGTGAAAACGATTTTGTATTTAACTGGGTATTACGTTGGCTTGCTTTGCCATTACAAAAAATGGGAACAAAGTTAGCAACTGCTATTTTGTTCCACGGTGAAGTGCAGGGTGCAGGTAAGTCTTTATTTTTTAGCGATATTCACCGTCAAGTATATGGCAAATATTCAGCAACCTTAGGTCAACATCAATTAGAAAGTCAGTATTCAGACTGGAAGTCAGGAAACTTGTATTCAGTCTTTGAGGAAATTTTTAGTTCAAGTGGTCGCTTTCAAAACATGGGCGTTGTTAAGCATGAAGTGACTGGCAAAACACGTCGTGTGGAAAAGAAGTTTGTGAGTGGCTGGGAAGAAGCCAACTACTCAAACTGTGTGTTTTTATCAAACGAAATACAACCATTGCCGATTGAGCCTAGAGATCGCCGCTTTTTAGTGTGTTGGCCAAACTTCAAACTAGACCCTGATATTTTGGCGTATGCCGTCTTAGATATGAATCGTCCAGATAATGAGGGCATACGCGCTTGGTACACATTCTTGCTTAATTTGCCTATGGAATTTGAATATCAAGTCGAAGATGAAAAAGGCGCATCAAAAACTCATAAATACGTTTTTACAGCCAATAGCGAACCACCCATGACTAAAGCCAAAGAACGGCTAATTGAATACGGATTGCCTGCATGGGAAGTATTTTTAAGAGAGTGGAAAGCTGGGCGGCTGCAATACCCTTATACCAACTGTCGCACTAAGCAGCTATATGAGGCTTATAAACGGTTCTGCGGTAGTGCAACTGAAAAACCTTTATCAGAAACAAAGTTTTGTACGTTGTTAAGCGTCAGGTTGCATAAAAAATTAGCTTGGTACTGGGTTGGACAAAAAACAAAGCAAGCCACGTTTTTTATTGTTAAAGACATACCACAGGGTAAAACACAAGAAGCGTTTTTAGCTGAGTGTTGCCAAGAGTTTGCTGACGCATTTAAAGAGAGTGCTGATTAGTTTTGTTAATGATGTTAAGGGTTATGTTAAGGGTTTACAGCAAACCCTTAACATAAAACAAGCCTACAGCCGCAAGGCTTAGAGATAGGTTTGTTAAAGGGTTAAGGGTTTACACGCGCACGCGCACACAAGAAATTATTTTTTTATAAACCAACAAAACAAATTTATAAAAAATATTTTTTCTCTTACGTGCGAGAAAATAACCCTTAACACTCTTAACATCTTAACAAACCTTACAGCCACAAGGGCTAGATATGTTAAGGGTTTACAACAAACCCTTAACATAACCCTTAACAAAGTTTAAAAATTAAACAATATAGGCTTAAAAATGAAAAGAACACTCACACAAGTCACTTTAGATTGCTTATTAGCATTTTATTTAAACAGTGCTGAGCAAGCCGATAAGGTTTTAGTGTCCAATTTAGACAAAGTAAGTGCCAAAAACCGAAAAGTATTAGAGCAAGTTTTAGAACGTAGCCAAGACATGAAAGAACGTTACTGGCACGCCATAGCTGATGAACTGCATAAGCAAGCAATTGCTGATGATTTAAACGTTGAGATCATTGCACCTAAACCACTGGTGCAAGCTAAACAAGCAATCAAAGAACAATCAAAACCATTTGTGTTTGGTATGTGAGGGTATTGTCATGGGTGAATCTGAGGTCGAATGGCTAAAAGCCGAAAATGCGCGTTTAACAAAACAAGTTGAGCAGCTCATAAAAGATTTGCATCGCATTGATAACGCACGTCAAGCGGCTGTTAATCAGTGTGCTGTTATGGCTGAGGAAGTAGAGCGTCTTAATAGTTTTCTTGCCTATGGTGACGTGATGAATGAGGCAATTGGGGAACGTGGAGAGGCTTGCTTAAGTATTGATGTGAGTAACCTATGAAACAGTCATCAATAACACCACAGGTTTTAGAAATGCTTTTGGATAACTGGGGCTTGTTTGTTAGCTCAGGTTCGTGGGGGCCAAAGGTCGCTACTCAGTGTGGCAGCATCGAACGCGAATGGAATAGCAATCTATCGCGTTATGTTTGGGATGATGCACGGCCAGTTAAAGACACGGCTTGTGATGA
>NZ_CALETI010000157.1 GCF_937920075.1 uncultured Agitococcus sp. | reverse complement strand
GCTATGGAGCGCCGCTATCGCGTCACCGGACTGCCGTCATTGAGCGGTGGACAACCGGGGAGCCCGTAAAAGATGCGGCTGGCGCGTTGGAACCGACTCACGTCTATGGCGTCCCCTATTCGAGGGAGGCCGCCATGGATTCGGTCGAGATCATGCGCTCGCTGCTGCAAGCGCTGCCGGAGGAAGCCGACGCGCGCGACGAGCTTGTGGCCGTCGGCAGTCTTGCCGGTGCCATCATCAACACCACCGCGCCGGAAGGGCGCGCGGACCTGGTCGAGCGCTTTTGCGCGACCCTGCGCAAAGCCGTAGCAACGGAGCTGAACTGATGCGCCTCGAAAGATGGGACTTGTCGGAGATCGAGCGGCAACGCGCGGAGCGCAACGCCGGCTTGTCGGGCTTTGGCTTTAACATGTTACTTGTCGCCCTGCTGCTAGTGGCGGCGTTCTGCGGCTTCATGATTTGGCATGACTGACGCCAACGAGCTCGTGCGCGGCGTTGCTCGGCTGGCGCTGCAGCAGCTGCTGCTGGCAGCGTTGTTTCGGTGCTGGGGGCCGGCGCTCGGGAGGTGCGGCCTGGTGCGCGTGCTCAGCGCCGCAGAGGGCCAGCGGCCCGTGCTGCTGAGCCCGGGCGAGGTGCTGCTGGGCCGGGCACCGCACTTCGTCAACCGCATGTACAGCGCGCTGGCCGGCTTCGTCGGCGGGCGCGCCTGGATCGGGCTCGGCGACGACACCGCCACGTCGGTCGACGCGGCGACGTTGAAAGAGGTGCGAACGCACGGCGCCGCCGGGCCGCTGCACTACGCACGCTGGCTCGCCACCGAGCACCCCGAGCTCACGCTCGACGCCAGCGGCACGATCAAGGGCCAGGCGGCGTCGGCGAGCCTGCACTTCAGCGGCGTCCGCGAGGAGCACTTTTGTCCGCAGTACGAGAGCAGCTACGACACCGGCGGCGGCACCTGGGGCTGGGTCGAGGAGCCTTACACCGACGACGGCGGCTGGCGGTGCTTCCGCGACCGTGAGGGTCGGGTGATGTCGATGCGGTTCGACCTGGCGTCGCCCACCACCGACCTGACGCTCGTGGGTGCGCTGCTCGGCCCGGCGGCGATCCTCGGCATCAACCTCGACGGCGACCCCTACGCCGACGACCTCATCCGCAACGGCCTCGCCTTCGTCGGCGACGCCAAGCGAGAGATCGCCGCCATCCCGATCCCCGTCACATGGTTCCTCGGCCGCCACGACGCGTGGATCGACCCGAAGGATCCGCGTCGCATGATCGTGGGCAACGACGGCGGCGTCGACCTCTCTTTCGACGGCGGCAAGACCTGGTTCTCGCCCGACCTGCCGCTCGCGCAGTTCTACAACATCGACGTCGACGATCGCGTGCCGTGGCACGTCGGCGGCACGATGCAGGACTGGGGCACGGCGGTCGGCCCGAACGCCGTTCCCGCGAACGACGGCCCGACGCTCACCGACTGGCGCGTCGCGGGCGGCGGCGAAGCCGGCGACTTCAAGGACAACGACTCCGTCAACAAGGTTGTCAGCGGCCTCAACACCGCATCGAGCCAGCTCCGCTCGCAGGCGTCGGCCTTCGGTTCGAACCTGTCGATCGTGCAGATCCGTCAGGACTTCTCGAAGAACCTGATCAACGTGCTGCAGACCGGCTCGTCGAACCTGACGCTGGCCGACACCAACGAGGAAGCGGCCAACAGCCAGGCGCTGTCGACCCGCCAGTCGATCGCGGTGTCCGCGCTGGCGCTGGCCAACCAGTCGCAGCAGAGCGTTCTCCAGCTCCTCCGCTAATAGCGGACAGCAAAACAAGACATCGGAACGGCGGGGGAAACCCCGCCGTTTTCGTTTGTGCCCTCGGGCGAAGAGAACCCGCGGACCGAGAGATGTCCGACGCCGCCGGACGACACCACCCCACGGCATCGCCCGGCCGCGCCGCTTCGACGCCAGGCTGCTGCCAGCCGCCCCAGGACAGGCCGGGGTAGGCAGACCCGCCCTAGCCACTCATTCCGGCCCTCGTCAGGCGCAGGGGCCCATTGCGGCGTTGCCTCGCCACCCCATTGACCCGCGCCGCCACCACCGCGTTGCATGGTGTCAAACAGCATCGTAGCGTTTATAGGCGCGGTATGGACTGACAGCGTGAGGGTCGCACCCGGAATGGATGCCAGCTCAACCCGAGCTTCCGGAAATTGAGCCAACTCGTTCACCGGCAGGTCGGCTTCGGCGGCACGATGAACCAGGTAGAAGGCCGGTTCTGTCGCATCGCTGACAAGCTCGCCACTTTCTCCGAATGAGGCGAAGTCCGCGCGTATGAAGCCGAGCGATCGAAAGTGCGATACCCAAGGCGCAATCGCGGCAGAAACCTCTGCCTGAAGGCTCGCTCTCAGCCTTGCATTCTCGGCTTCGTCTTCGCTCAAGTCCCAGTCTGTCGGGCGGTACTCCGCTTCGATTTCTCCGCCATCCCCTGCACCAATCGCCATCGGCAACATACCCAGCACCATCGCCGCCGTGGTCATTAAAATGGGACGTAAACGGGTGCGTGCAGCCACTAAAATGGCTTGTTCACGGTTCATACCTTCTTTAATTGAATGCTGAATAAAATCGACCAATAAGATGGCATTTTTAGTCACCAAGCCCATAAGCATGACAATACCGATTAAGGAGAAAATATTGAGCGTGCTCCGACAAACAAACAACGCCAAAAACACACCAATCAACGATAAAGGCAATGAAGACATAATCGTTAAGGGATGAATAAAGCTATTAAATTGCGCACCCAACACAAAATAAATAAACAACACCGCCAAAATTAACGCAGTTTTGGCATAACCCATAGACTCATCCATGTCTTTGTTTTGGCCTTGAATTTGGAAACGGTAACCTGATGGCAATTGCATTTGACTGGCTACTTCACGCATATCTGCCCCGACATCACCCGCAGGACGGCCTTGAACATTCGCCGAGAACAACACTTCACGGTATAAGTTACGGCGATTAATTTGTGATGCACCTTGGGCATCATCAATTCTCGCTACTTCACCCAACATCACCATTTCAGGTTGACCATTGGCGTTGACTAAACGATTGCTAGTTAAGGGTAAAGCCCAAATATCATCTCGGTTTTGACGGTCTGTTTGTGATAGTTGTACACGCACATCATAGTTTTCACCTTGGGCATCTTGCCAAGTGGTGACCGCATCGCCTGCCAATAAAGGCCGTAACGCTGTACCAATTTGACTAATGGATACGCCCATATCTGCCGCTTTTTCACGGTCAACTTTAATGGCATAGGCAGGACGTGCCGCTTTGAGTGAGCTTTCTAAATCAACCACACCGTCAATTTTGCTGACTTTGGCTTGATACTCTTCGGCAATAGTACGTAATTGATTAAGGTCTTGGCCTTGCAAGGAAATTTGAATCGGTTTTAAGCCACCACTAATTGATTCTTTGGCGGCAGCTACCGAACTAATTTCAACTCCTGCCATTTGGCTTAACCGTTGGCGTAAAATGCTGACCAATTCTTTTTGGCTGACTTTACGCTCTTTTTTAGGCACTAAACGCACACGAATACCGACTTTGTTTTTGCCCGCATCCATGCCACTGTTAATGGTGGCATAGGTGGCTTGTACACCGTCATAACTACGAATCACCGCTTCTATTTGCTCAACTTTTTGTTGGGTATAGGCTAAAGATGATCCAACGGGTGTGGCTAATTTAACACTAATTTCGCTCAAGTCAGGCTCAGGTACAAACTCCTTACCGACAAACTTTGCCAAAAAGAACGCTAAAAATAAGGAAGCAAAAGCCACAATTAAGGTTTCACGGCGATGATTTAATGCCCAACGAATGACACGGGCATACTGTTGACCAAATTTTTCTAGGCTAACATCAAACCATGTTAAAAATTTTTCTACATATTGCCCCATCAGCGTTTTTGGCTTTTTATGTTGTTCAAAACGCTGCAAAAACTTATTGAGTTTTTCATCTTCGGAACGTGGTGCTTTATGGCCATCAGGGTCGTGCCAAATACTCGACAACATCGGGTCGAGGGTAAAACTGACAAACATTGACAGCAATACCGCACAAGCAACCGCCACACCAAATTGATAAAAGAAACGGCCAATAATACCGCCCATAAAGGCGACAGGTAAGAAGACGACAACAATGGTTAAAGTCGTCGCTAACACCGCCAAACCAATTTCGCGTGTGCCATCCATAGCCGCATGATAAGCGCTTTTGCCCATTGCCGCATGACGGACAATGTTTTCACGTACCACGATGGCATCGTCAATTAACAAACCAATACACAACGATAACGCCATTAAGGTCATGGTATTCAGCGTTAAGGCACACAGATATAAACCAAACACCGCACCTAATAAAGCGATTGGCAAGGTTAAACTGGTAATTACGGTTGAACGCCATGAGCCTAAAAAGAGAAATACCACTGTCACTGCTAGAATCGCCCCTTCAATTAAGGTCGACTGCACTTCTTTTAAAGAGGCACGTACCGACTTGGCACTGTCTGCCACTTCCAACATACTTACGCCTGTTGGTAAGTTGGGGCGCAATTCATCAGAGGCTACACGCAACGCATCAACCACTGCTAGGGTATTCGCACCCGTCATTTTGACAATATCAATACTGACTGCTCGTTGGCCATTCACTAGCGCTAAGGATTGGGCTTCTTGTTCGCTGTCACTAATTTCGGCAACTTGCTCTAAATACACAGGTGATTGACCACGCATCGCTACCACTAAGCGCGCAAAGTCTTGTGGTTCAATCATTCGGCCTTCAACTTGGACTACTTTTTCTTGTACATCATTAACCACTGTACCAGACGGTAAATCAGCACTATCACTACGCAACGCGGCTAATACTTCACCTACCCCAACACCCAGTGCTTGCATCCGTTCTGGTTGTAAATGAATGGCTATTTCTCGACGTACACCACCAACGACTTCCACCTTACCCACACCGGTCACACTTTGTAAACGTCTGACCACTTGTTGTTCAACAACGGTGGTTAATTCGCGTGCTGATAAGTTTTGTGCCTGAAAAGCAATCGACATAATCGGCGAAGATTCGGGACGATAACGCTCAACCAATGGGTCTTTAATTTCGGGACGAAATTTAACTTTTACTGTGGCAACTTTATCACGGACATCTTGTACGGCAGTGGTGATGGGTACGCCTAAATCAAACTCTACAGCGATGCGAGAACGGCCTTCATAAGAGGTAGAAATAATCCGCCGTACCCCTGCAATGGTATTGATGCTATCTTCTAATTTGCGGGTAATTTCTAATTCAACGGCTTCGGGTGACGCGGCTGGATAATCGGTGACAATCATCACATAGGGGTATTCAATATCGGGAAACTCTTCAACACTGAGTTTTTGCCACGAAAAAATCCCCAATACCATTAACGCCAACATCATCATGGTGGCTAAAACAGGATTATGAATAGATAAACGGGTTAACCACATCTTAACGACCGTCCTTAAAACGGACGATACGTCCTTCGTTTTGTGGCAAGGGTGGCAACAACAAAATGCGCTCACCCGCTTGTAAGCCTGTGACCAGTGCTAAACTTTTTGCTTCATCACGACGGCCAACACTCACTTCTTGAGCCACTAAACGATTATCACGAATGACGTGAACCACTTTTTGCCCTTGACGCTCTTGCACCGCAGAGAATGGTACAGCCACACCTTGTTGAGCTTGATCGTCACGGACATAACCTTTGGCAAACAAACCACCGCGTAATAAGCCCTTTTGATTATTGACTAAGGCATAAACATCAACCCGACGGCTACCTGCTTTGGCGACAGGATTAATGCGCGTGATACGCCCTGCAAAAGTTTGGTCGGCATAACCATCTGCGGTGAAATAAATCACTTGGCCAACTTTAATTGCCGCAACTTCGGTAGCTGCGACTTGAGCAACCAATTCAACTTGACTTAAATCAACTAATTTTAATAACGGTGTATTGGGCGCAACACTCTGCCCTGCATCCACTAAACGTTCAGACACTGTACCTGCATAAGGTGCGCGCACTGCCATATCGGCTAATTGTTGTTTGGCTTGAATAACCGAGACTTCGGCTGATTTAACTTGTGCGTGGCGAATATCGACTTGACGTTCCGCATTAGCTAAATCGTTGCTTGAGGCATAATTTTGTTGTTGTAACGGCTTAATACGGTCTAAATTTTGTTGAGCTAAAGCTAACTCCGCTTTAGCGGTTAATAGACTCGCCTCGGCTTGTTGTAAACGAGCCACTAAATCACGATCATCTTGGACGACTAAAACTTGCCCTGCTTTTACCGATTGCCCCTCACGAATAAACACTTGTTTGACTTCACCTAACACACGGGCGTTTAAGATGGTTTGACGTACAGGGGCAATTGTACCTGTCACTGCAATATCTTGAGCGATACGGGTGTTTTTTACCGTGACCACATCCACTGAGCTTAGCTCGATAAAGGGCTCACTTGGGCTATATTTGCTCGTTGATTCTTCTGGCCACCACCATAATACGGCCAAAACCATCGCCCATAAGCCAATTTGTCCTTTATATTGCTGCCAGTGTGTTGCTGTCATTGTATTTACAACCTCCCACTTTCAA
Organism: uncultured Agitococcus sp.; assembly: GCF_937920075.1. Lineage (GTDB taxonomy): Bacteria > Pseudomonadota > Gammaproteobacteria > Pseudomonadales > Moraxellaceae > Agitococcus. Next base: position 4,369 of record NZ_CALETI010000157.1, on the reverse strand, counting down.
AATAAGGAATACGCTGCGTATCTAAACTCGGTAAAAATTGTTCTTTAAAAGCTGCGGTATATTGATAGGCTTTTAACGGAATACTGCTAAACTCTTCTAACACCTTTAAACGCGGATCTAACTCAGATAAGGTGAGCGTCATGGCTCGTTTGCCTTGTTGACGTACTGCTTGCCACGCGTTGTGTAATAAAATGCTAAATGCTTCTTTATCATCGGGAGCGGTTAATGGCGAATGCAAGGCCATATAATCAAAAGTTTGGCCTTTGGCGGGCAAAATAAAACCACCACGCAACAAGCCCCACAAATTATAAAATGGCCGAAATAAGGCGACAGTACGGCTATAATCAAATACTCTGGTTTGTTTAAAGGCTTTTTGATTCCAAATACCAACTAAACCCCGAATTTGATTTTTTTCATCACGTAGCAACAAAAAATCATTTAAAGTCAGGCCGCTATAATAACCATGCCCAATGGCCAATTCTCGAAAATCATAGTTTGGTAAAAATTGATAATAAGCCGACATTTGATGAATAAAGTCATTCATCTCATCAACATCGGTAATAGAAGCACGTTGTAAATTAGGTATTTGCGTCGTTTGTTTAATACCCGTAATGGTATGGGTCAAAATACTGCCCATGGGTTTAAACAAGGGTAAACCTGCCCTGCCACCTTCTAAAGCACCACGAGATTTATCGTTTTCTTCTAAAATAACCGATTGATACCAATCATTTTGCACACAATCTTTTACGGCACGATTGATATAAATTAATACTCGACTGCCTTGATATTCGGGTGCAATACGCAAATCTGAACCATAACGAATTTGCTTGGGCTGACCATCAACAAAAACCTCTCTAAAGCCCATATTTACCATCGCCACGACTTCTTTATTGTCACGACGTTCAACAACCAATGTATGCGGTTGCTGATGGGAAATATGTGCAGAATTGAAATAATCAGGCAAACGCTCAAAGGCAAATTGCACCCCATTAGAGGGCTGCGGTTGACCAATTAGCTTTAAAATCGCTGCGTTATCACTGGCTGTTGCTAAGCGAATATCGAACGTGGTCATGATGCCCGCTCCCATAACACAGTGCTTAATTCTGCTTGTAAACTTGGTACAATATTTAGTAAGGCTTGACGTTGCACACGGCGAACTGGCTCTGGTTTAATGTTACCTTCAATCATGCCACCTGCTATGGCAACATCTTGGCAAACACGCCAACCATCTTTAGCAACCACTGCGACCACGGCATCCAACTGACGTAAATCGCGGGCTAATTCATAATGAAAATGTCCACGTAACTCTTGTTCAACGGCCTGAGCAACATCTTGGCGTAATTGTTGATGGGTAAATAAATGGGCATCACTAAACAACGCCACATATCGAGGTTTTGATTGCTCAAAACCTTGTACTGCTAATAAACTGACTGGCTCTAGCTCATATTTTTGGGCAACCGTTGCTAAAGCTTGACGTGCGGCATCAGGTGACATTTTTTCACCAACCATATCCACACCAAAACGACGACCTAAAAATTTAAAACAAGGGACACCCTGCCAAAACTCACTGACAACAATACGGTCATCTAACTGATAACGTAATAAACCGTTGCCACTGGTAATAATGGGGCTAACCACATCGCCTTCTTTCAACTGCCAACTGGCCAAAATTCCGCCATTGGTTAAATCTTCAAACTCATAAAAATGACTTTGATAGGCTAATGGATAATGGCCATCTATAGGGATAGTGACCACTCCTTCGGTCGCCCATAAACCCTTACCCTCAAACGCAGCATGAGGAATTAAGGCCTGTAATTGTTCAGCCCAAGGCGCTGCATCAGCAGTATCCCAAGCCGAAACCAACGCTAAATCTGGCCACAACTCGCTTGTCCAAAAGGCTTTGGGTAAAGCCAAAATACGTTTTAATTCTTGGGCGCGATTGGGTGCATAAGGGGCTGTTAATTGTTTTAAAGACTGTTGACGACTACGCCAATTACCATTTTGCAAAACGTCAATAATGCCATCTGCCCAAACAGGTAATGCATCCAATAATTGCAAAGCAAACGTTGGACTCCAAACAGACAATAAACGTAATTGACGATCAGCAACCAAATAACACAAAGTGGCAAATAAGGCATCGTCCGCACTTGCAGCCAAAGCGACATCGGCAGGCACAGCTTGTGATTGAGCTGCTAATACACGCTTCACTACGCCCAACAACTCGCTATCGTCATTTAAATTACCACTTAAATCGGCAAATTGACTTTGTGGTAACCAAGACACCGACCAATAATGAGTCCCATTGGCCATTTTGGGATATTGGCGATACATACTGGCTAACCAAGGAGCAATCGCAGCATCTAATTGGTCAATAAATGTTTTGGTATACGGAATTAGCTTTAGTTTTTCGGATGAACCACTGGTTGGCTGATAACGCACTAAAGGGCTACTGGTTAAACGACTCTCACCACGACGTTGGGCATGGATTTGCTCTTGCCATTGTGCATAACGTGTGACTGGCTGCTGATGAGCATACTCTTCCCATGTTGGAATTAAACTACGTGCTTTATTTTGAACACTGGCCACTTGTTGCAGCATATGCTGCAATTTTTGACGTTGGACTTGTTCGAGTTGCTGACCTTGACCACGAAAATCACGGTCTGCACGCAGACAGGCCAATTTTAATGCTTGATGAGTGAGTCGTTTTAACATGATTCACTCCTTAAGCGCGACGTTGTAATGGCGTAATTTCTGCTAAAGTACGATGCAAAGGTTCAACCTCTGCTTTAAATGCAGGTTTTGCCGTTTGTATAGCATCCCTACGACCTTTGCTAACTGCCTTATTAGCAAATTTTAGAACGTATTTTGACAGATTTTCGAAATCCAAAACGCCTACACAAGGTAATTCTGTACCACGACGCCAATCAGGATTACGCTCTTCAAAAAAGCGAATTTTTTGATTATCACGACACATTTTTTCGGTAATTTCGGCAACATCACCCTTTAAACATTGATAATCTGTACCAAAATCTAAAATACGGCTGTCGGCATCATAATATTCGGCAAACATTTGTTGGCAATAATCATCAACCACATCTGCTAAATAGTCATGTTTACCTTCTGGGTTTGGATAATAAGTCGTAAAATTATTGGCTAATAACAAATAAGTTTTAAAGCCTTTAGAAATCAATAACCAATAAATTGACTGACGTGGATGGCGTAATTTTTCTAAAACAACAAATTTATAAAACGCCACTTGTAAGGCTCTAGAACCCCAATATTCACGTTCAATAATCGTATCACCGCTAAATACACCACGTGCAGCTTCACCTTGAACCACCATATCTATAACCAAAATCGTCGAAAAACCAACAATTCGTCCTTCTTTTGGACACGACAATAAAAATGCACCGGTTTTTTTGCTTAAATCACGCAAGAAAATATCCCAAGAGGTACGCTCATAGTATTGACTATAAATGCCATACATTTGGCGAATATCATGGACATCAATTTTGCTAATCGGGCAATAAACAGCTTTTAATGCAGGTACAGCAATGGCTTTTTTCATGATAAATTCTTCTTGTTGATTGTGGACTTTAAATGTCCAGCGAGATAGGTATTAAGTGTTAGAACACTATTTATTATTGTTTATCTATTTTCGTCGCCTTTTTACTACCAGTCATCCGCTGCAACGGCCATTTGTTTTGCAAAAACGGCCAAGCGGACAACAAAAACTAGCCCTATCTTTATTGCGCGCGTACACTAAGCACAAATAAAAAACAATAAACATTCGACACTATGAATATAAATGATTTACCTTTTTTGCCTGTCGTTTACCTCAGCAAATTAACCGAGCAAATGCTCGAAGAAAATATCCAACCTGAGTTGTTATTACGTGATTGTGGCATTAGCCCAAATATTCTAAAAAATCCTGAAGCCTATTTATCGGTTTATCAAGTACGCGCCATTGTTAGCCGATATATCGGTCTAACAGGATTATCTTGTGCAGGCATACGTTATGGTCAACGACTAGATTTGTTAACACATGGCTTATTTGGTTATGTTTTTTTGACTCGTTTACCGTTTCGTGAATTTATGACCAATATTTTTCACTATTTACAAGTACGTTTGCCGTTATTATCTTTAGAATTATGCCAAGAAAGCGACTATATCTCTGTCAAACTATCCTATCGTCAACCACTCCATGAAATCGAAGCCTTTGTTACACAAGCATTTTTATCTAGTTTATATAATCTGGTTTCTTTAATTACTAAACATATAAGTCTCCATTTTCAAGCACATAGTTTAAGCCATCACCGTTCCACAAGTCTTACTCAAATCTACTTTTTATAGATTTAATGCTTATTTC
>NZ_CALETI010000156.1 GCF_937920075.1 uncultured Agitococcus sp. | reverse complement strand
CCGTTTGATGGGTAATTATCGCCTACAAGATAGTTTTTTAAAATTTAGTGAAATTAGTAGTACCAAGATTTTTTGTCCAAGCGGTGGTATTGTCCAAGAAGCGTTATTTATTGAAGCATTAACCGATACACGCGCTTGGCGAATTAAAGATAAACATTTGTATTTGTTAGATGAGAAAAGCGATACGGTGGCGGTATTTGAGTTGAGGTAAGATGATTGCAATGAATTTCCCTCTCCTTGTAGGAGAGGGCTAGGGTGAGGTTTATGTCAACTTCTTAAACACTAAACTGGCATTTGTGCCGCCAAAACCAAAGCTATTGGACATGACAGCATTAAGTGGTTGATAACGGGTTTCACGGACAATCGGAAAAGCTTCAGCCGCAGGATCAAGTTCGTCAATATGAGCAGACGCAGCAATAAAATCATCTTGCATCATTAACAAACTATAAATGGCTTCTTGTACACCCGCTGCACCTAAAGAGTGACCTGTTAAGGCTTTAGTTGAGCTGATATACGGAATATTTTCACCAAATACGCGTTGAATCGCTTTTAATTCAACACAATCGCCTGTGGGGGTAGCTGTGCCGTGAGCATTGATGTAATCAACAGGGCAGTCTGCCATAGCTAACGCTAATTGCATACAGCGTGCCGCACCATCACCGCTTGGCGCAACCATATCATAACCATCAGAGGTCGCCGCATAGCCAACCAATTCGGCATAAATTTTTGCACCACGTTTAATGGCGTGTTCGTATTCTTCAATGACTAAAATGCCACCACCACCTGCAATGACAAAACCATCACGATTGGCAGAGAAAGGACGAGAGGCTGATTCAGGTGTATCATTATATTTGCTAGCCATAGCTCCCATCGCATCAAATAAACACGATAAGCTCCAATGTTCTTCTTCACCGCCCCCTGCAAAGACAACATCTTGTTTGCCTAATTGAATTTGTTCCATCGCATTACCAATACAATGGGCAGAGGTGGCACAAGCCGAAGACATGGCGTAATTGACACCATGAATTTCAAACGCGGTGGCTAAAGAAGCAACTACGGTACTGGTCATAGTACGCGGAACCATATAAGGGCCAACACGTTTAATGCCTTTTTCGCGAGCTATATCAACAGCTTGTAAGACGTTTGCTGTTGAAGCACCACCAGAGCCAGCAATCACACCGACACGCGGATTCTGTGCATATTGTTCTTTGCTTAAACCTGCATCAGCAATTGCTTGTTGCATGGCTAAATAAGCATACGCAGCGGCATCACCCATAAAACGTTTGGCTTTTCGGTCAATTGCTGCTTCTAAATCGACATCAGGTCGGCCACTAACTTGGCTTTTAAAGCCCATTTCAGCGTAAGTGGCATTATGGCGTATGCCCGATAATTGTTGTTTTAAACTTTTGCTAACGGAAGCGGCGTCATTGCCAATACACGAAACGATTCCTAATCCTGTAACAACGACGCGACGCATAAATAGTCCTCTACAAATTTGGCATGATATTTTGCATGATAGTCGTGCAATCTTAAGTAATTATTAATTGAAGCATATAGTGGTGAAAAAAAGATGATTCACCACTATGACAAAAATTATTTATTAAAAGTTATCAGTGCGAGTAAACAAGCCACAACGTAAATCTGAGGCAATATAAATCTCTCGACCATCAACGCTGACTTTACCATCAGCAATCCCCATTACTAGTTTACGTTCAACCACACGTTTAATTTGTAGTTCGTAAGTTACTTTTTGGTGAGTAGGTAAAATTTGACCAAAAAACTTGACTTCACCCACACCCAAAGCACGACCACGTCCAGCATTGCCACGCCAGCCTAAATAAAAACCTAATAATTGCCACATCGCATCTAAGCCTAAACAACCAGGCATGACAGGGTCGCTAATAAAATGACAGTTAAAAAACCATAAATCAGGATTTATATCAAATTCAGCGATAATTTCACCTTTACCATATTGGCCATCGGTATCGCTGATTTTTGTAATTCTGTCCATCATCAACATCGGTGGAACAGGTAAACGAGCATTTTCTGCGCCAAATAATGATCCTTCACCACAAGCGAGTAATTGTTCTTTGTTAAATTGTTCAATACGCATCGGTATAACCTTTTTAAGACTAGCCTGACAAATTAGCAAAAATTAGGCCAGTCTGATAAAAAATAGAGATTTAATTTGGTCTCCCAAAAATGCTGCGATTTTAGCAAGGGATTATGTCATATAACTGACACGAACCGTTTAGAGTGTTTCTAATTATGTTTTTTTGGCTGATTTTTATGCGGTATTTGTCTTCAAAAGATAATTAAAATTTTTGTTGAAGGCTTGTATTGCGAAAAAATGACAAAAATCCTTGTCAATGGCCAGAAAAACAGGTTAATTCGTCACTGTTCGCTTGACCAAAAAGCAGCAATATCCGAAGATATTGCACCTTTTATATTGTCTGCGTTTTTAAACCAGATAATACCCTTACCACTTCGTTAAATCGTCACATTCCGAGGATTCCATGAAGGCTCTTGTTGCTGTAAAACGCGTTGTAGATTACAACGTAAAAGTTCGCGTAAAAGCGGATAAAACAGGTGTTGACCTTGCCAACGTTAAAATGGCTATCAACCCATTCTGCGAAATCGCCGTTGAAGAAGCCGTTCGTTTAAAAGAAAAAGGCATTGTTAGCGAAATCGTTGTTGTTTCTATTGGTCCAAAAGAAGCTCAAGAACAAATCCGTACTGCGATGGCTCTTGGTGCAGACCGCGGTATTTTGGTAGAAACTGGTTCTGAAGTACAACCTTTAGCCATTGCCAAAATTTTAAAAGCGATTTGTGACCAAGAACAACCACAATTAGTGATTGTTGGTAAACAAGCGATTGATGACGATAACAACCAAACTGGCCAAATGTTGGCTGCTTTAGCAGGTTATGGTCAAGGTACTTTTGCTTCTGTTGTTAAAGTAGAAGGCGGCAAAGCAATCGTTACTCGCGAAATCGACGGTGGTTTACAAACTGTTGAATTAAACTTGCCAGCTGTTGTAACAACAGACTTACGTTTGAACGAGCCACGTTATGCAGCTCTACCAAACATCATGAAAGCTAAGAAAAAGCCTTTAGATACCAAAACGCCAGCTGACTTCGGTGTTGACGTAACGCCACGCGTTAAGACATTAAAAGTTGAGCCGCCAGCAGAGCGCAGTGCAGGTATCAAAGTGAAGACTGTTGAAGAGTTGGTTGCTAAACTCAAGAACGAAGCAAAGGTGATCTAATATGGCAGTTTTAGTTTACGCAGAACACGATAATAGTTCTATTAAAGGTGCTACCCTTAACACTGTTGCGGCTGCTCAAGCAATTGGTGGCGAAATCCACGTTTTAGTTGCAGGTTCTGGCTGTCAAGCTGCTGCCGCTGCTGCTGCACAAATCGCTGGCGTTAGCAAAGTATTGGTTGCTGACAATGCTGCTTATGCTAATCAATTAGCTGAAAACGTTAGCTTGTTAGTGACTGAAATTGGTAAAGGTTATAGCCACATTTTAGCGGCTGCTACTACCAATGGTAAAAACTTTGCACCACGCGTTGCTGCATTGTTAGACGTTGCTCAAATTTCTGAAATCACTAAAGTAGTGAGTGCAGATACATTTGAACGTCCAATCTACGCAGGTAACGCCATCGCTACTGTTCAAGCTTTAGACGCCATCAAAGTTATCACTGTACGTTCTACAGGTTTTGATGCTGTTGCTGCAACAGGTGGTTCTGCTGCTGTTGAAGCAGTTGGCTCTGCAACTGATGCTGCAACTTCTAAGTTTGTTGGCGAAGAATTAGCTAAGTCTGACCGTCCAGAATTAACTGCTGCTAAGATTGTGGTGTCTGGTGGCCGTGGTATGGGCAATGGCGACAACTTCAAAATCCTTTACAGCTTGGCTGATAAATTGGGTGCTGCTGTTGGTGCATCTCGTGCTGCTGTTGACGCTGGTTTCGTACCAAACGACATGCAAGTGGGTCAAACAGGTAAAATCGTTGCTCCACAATTATATGTTGCCGTTGGTATCTCTGGTGCCATCCAACATTTAGCAGGTATGAAAGATTCTAAAGTTATTGTTGCTATCAACAAAGACGAAGAAGCTCCAATCTTCCAAGTTGCTGACTACGGTATTGTAGGTGACTTGTTTGATTTAGTGCCTCAGTTAGAGAAGTTAGTGTAATCACTGCTTTTAGGACTTACATGGTTATCGCTTATTTGTTTCCATTGCAATCGCTTTCAGCGATTTTATGTCAACAAAACGCGCTAATTGCAGTGCAATATGTAAGTCCGACTCCAAAAGCCCTAGTATCTACTAGGGCTTTTTTGTTTTAGGACCATATCATGAATGCTTTCATCTCTCAGTTGGCTATTTATCCGCTAAAATCAGCTGCTGCTATTCCACTCCAACAAAGTTTAGTAACCAGCTTAGGTTTAGCATGGGATAGACGTTGGCTATTAATTGATGAGCAGGGAAAGTTTGTCACTCAACGTCAGTATGCCCAAATGGCCTTATTAACGGTCAATGCTTTTGATGATGTATTGCATGTAAATGCGCCTAATATGCCAACATTGGTAGCAACACCTAATTATCCTCATGAAATATCGGTGTCTATTTGGCAGGATACTGTCATGGCATTAACCGTCTGCGAAAAAGCAGATGCATGGTTTAGCCAGTTTTTGGGCATTAATGTGCGTCTAGTCTTTTTTCCTGATTATAGCCAGCGTGTTGTTGATACGGCATGGGCAGGAGAAGGGCATCAAACTGCTTTTTCCGATGGTTTCCCCATCCTTGTGATTAGCCAAGCCAGTTTTGATGATTTGAGTCAGCGTTGGTCTGAAACCGTAGATTGGCGACGTTTTCGACCCAATATTATTGTTGCAGGTGATTTTGCGCCTTATAGTGAAGATACATGGCAAACCCTAAAAATTGGTGAGTTGGAATTAGACTTAGTCAAACCCTGTTCACGTTGTGTCATGCCGAGTATTGATCCTGATACAACAGCTAAAGATAGTTCAATTAATAAAGTATTAGCCGAACATCGTCGTCAAGCAGATGGTAAAGTTTATCTTGGTCAAAATGCAGTCATTCGTCATTTGCCCAAAGAGTGGGTCATTCAACAAGGACAAGCTGTTGAGATTGTTTATAAAAAATGATGACTTACTTATTGACTACAATCCAATGCTCAAGTCTGTTGAGGATAATCTTGCTTAAAACGGATGAATATTTTAGTCTTATCACACTAAAAATATAAATTTTAATAAGAGTTACAAGCAATGATTATTGAGTATTTTTTTGATTTTGATGATAAAAAACAATTACATTTTCAAGTCGATTTAGATCGTCAATTTGACTTTAAACAAGATTTAAGTGCTGCACCCGAATGGACAAAACTGGATAATAATCAATGTGCTAATTGCCCATTAAAAAAAGAAGTATTTAGTCATTGTCCTGCTGCTTTAGATTTAGATAAGGTCATTAGAGAGTTTCAACAGACACCTGCAATTACTAAATTACGTGTGACGGTGATTACGCCAGAGCGTGAATATGCCAAACGGGTGACTTTGGAAGAAGGGGTGAGAGCCTTAATGGGCTTAATTATGGCCACCAGTGCCTGTCCTGTTTTTAATACTTTAAGGCCAAATGCGCGTCATCATCTGCCTTTTGCTAGCCGCGAAGAGTCGGTATTACGTTCGGCATCTTTGTATTTAATGAATCAATACTTGCTTGCACAAGAAGGTGGAGAGCCTGATTGGGAATTAAAAGGTTTAATCAAAACTAACGAGCAGTTACAGTTAGTCAATCATGCCTTTTGGCAACGCACTATGACTGCTTTTCAAAGTGATGCTAACTCAAAAGCCTTATTAGGTTTTTTTACCTTATCATCAAATATGTCGGCATCACTCCAAAGTCAATTGGTAAAAATGAAGAATGTGTTCTATAGTGGCCAATAACTGAAAATTTAAAAATTAAAAAATTGGATCACAACAAGATGATTATTCAATACTTTTTCTCATTTGATGATGGTTTAGACCTTAATTATGATATTCAAGTTAATCGACGTTTTTCGATTCATGCCGATTATAGTCACGCGCCTGAATGGACAAAGTTAACTAACAATCAATGCAAAAACTGTCCTTTAGATAAAAAAATTTATAGCCATTGTCCTGCGGCTTTAGATTTAGATAAAGTTATTCAAGATGTGCAAAAACTATCGGCACTCACTAAAGTGAATGTTCGAGTGTTAACCGCTGAACGTGAATATGTTAAACGAGTGACTTTAGAAGAAGGAATGCGCGCATTGATGGGCTTAATTATGGCTACCAGTGCTTGTCCTGTCTTTTGTGATTTAAAACCGAATGCCAGAACTCATTTACCCTTTGCCAGCAAAGAAGAAGCCATTTTACGCTTGGCATCGGTGTATTTGATGAAACAATATTTTGTTTGGCGTGAAGGTGGTATCCCTGATTGGGAGTTAAAAGGTTTAATCAAAGAGCACGCCGAATTACAGTTAGTTAATCATGCTTTTTGGCAACGTGTGATGGCTGCTTTTAAAAGTGATGCCAATTCTAAGGCTTTATTAAGTTTTTTTACCGTCTCAGCAAGTATTTCTACCTCTTTAGACAGTCAATTAGCTAAAATGAAAAGTGTCTTTTTTAGTAGTATTGAGTAAATTTTGTGGATAAATTTTGGTGGGTGATTGGTTTAATTGCGGTATTTGTGGGTGGTCAATGGTTTATGATGCGCCCCAATCCGCGTGAGCAACGGTTAATGCTATTACGCGAAGCTGCACGAAAAATGGGCTTTCAACCTAAATTAGTGCCACCACCGTCATGGTATGTCACCGATAGTCGACAGTTTATTGCTTGTTATAGTTTAATCGTACCTACCGCCAAGTTGCCCTATAGCCGTGAACAACGTCAAAAAGATGGTTCTTGGCAAGTGGCAGCAGGCCAAGGATTATTATCAAAAGCGGCATTAATTTCCGAAGAAAAATATTTAATTGCTATAGAAGCTCAGGCCAATAGTATTAGTATTTATTGGCAAGAAGATGCAACAATAGAAGCATTAACTCCGTTAAAAGCGTGGATGCAACAATTAGCGAATTCATAAATCAATAATTTTTTGCATATCTACAAAAATTTCCTATCGTTTTATAAGCAAAAGAGAGGAAGTGTTGTATCCTTGCGCGAATTTCAATTTATTACGTTAATTTTTAGGTTTTTATGGCAAAAGCATTAGTGATTGTGGAGTCGCCAGCGAAGGCGAAAACCATTAATAAATATTTAGGGAAAGATTTTATTGTTAAATCAAGTATTGGTCATGTTCGTGATTTGCCTGTCAGTGGGGGCAGTAAAGACGAAAAAGAAGAAAAAGAGGTCAAAACAACCACAAAAACACGGTTAAGTGCCGAAGAAAAAGCCACTAAAGCCAAAAGCGCTTTGTTCGCGCGCATGGGCGTTGATCCTGAGCATGATTGGTTAGCTAACTACCAAATTTTACCTGGTAAAGAAAAAGTAGTGGCTGAATTAAAATCGCTCGCTAACTCGGTTGAAACGGTTTATCTAGCCACCGACTTGGATAGAGAAGGAGAGGCGATTGCATGGCATTTGCAACAAGTGATAGGTGGTGATCCCAATCGTTATCAACGTGTTGTATTTAATGAAATTACTAAATCGGCTATTACCTCTGCCTTTAAACAGCCTGCACGTTTAAATTTAGATCGTGTTAACGCCCAACAAGCCCGCCGCTTTTTAGATCGTGTCGTCGGTTATATGGTTTCGCCATTATTGTGGGAAAAAATTGCGCGTGGCTTGTCCGCAGGACGTGTGCAATCGGTGGCGGTGCGTTTAGTGGTTGAAAAAGAGCGTGAAATTCGTGCTTTTGTGCCTGAAGAGTTTTGGGAGATTCATGCTGATACCCAAACCCAAGGTAAAGCAGCCTTGCGTTTACAAGTTAGCAAATATAAAGAGCAAACCTTTAAGGCCAGAAATGAGCAAGAAGCAAAAACAGCTGTTGCTCATTTGCAAAAAGCCAATTATGTGATCAGTAAACGTGAAGATAAACCGACCAAAACACGTCCACCAGCACCATTCATTACCTCAACCTTGCAACAGGCAGCAAGCACACGTTTAGGTTTTAGTGTTAAAAAAACCATGACCTTAGCCCAGCGTTTGTATGAGGCAGGTTATATCACCTATATGCGTACTGACTCGACTAATTTGAGCCAAGATGCCATTCAAGCGGTACGTGGTTTTATTAGTCATGAGTTTGGCAATCAATATTTGCCTGCCAAAGCTAATATTTATGCTAGCAAAAGTGGTGCACAAGAAGCTCACGAAGCGATTCGACCTTCAGATGTTAACGCAAAACCTAGTAGTATTAGTGGTTTAGAACGTGATGCTGAACGGTTATATGAGTTAATTTGGCGTCAATTTGTCGCGTGTCAAATGCCTGAAGCCGAATACATGAGCACTTCATTAGCCGTAGCCGCAGGTGATTATGAATTGCGTACACGCGGTCGTATTTTGACGTTTGATGGCTTTACCAAAGTATTGTCAGCGGTACAAAAAGAGAATGATGATGTGGTCTTGCCTAATGTCAAAGTGGGTGAAGCCTTAACATTACTCAAATTGTTACCAACACAGCATTTTACCAAAGCACCACCACGCTACACCGAAGCAACTTTAGTTCGGGAGTTAGAAAAGCGTGGCATTGGCCGCCCATCAACCTATGCATCAATTATTTCGACCATTCAAGACCGTGGCTACGTTAAATTAGATAGCAAACGTTTTTATGCCGAAAAAATGGGTGATATTGTTGCTGATCGTTTGTTAGAAAGCTTTGATAACTTAATGGATTATGCGTTTACCGCTAAGTTAGAAGAAGAGTTAGATAAAGTCGCTGAAGGTGATGTTAATTGGAAAAAGTTGCTGAATGATTTTTATAGCGACTTTAAGGCCAAACTCGAAAAAGCCTCTGGCGAAAATGGTATGCGCCGCAATCAACCTGTCGAGATTGGTGTTCCTTGCCATTTATGTTCACGTCCTATGCAAGTACGTACTGCCAGCACAGGCGTCTTTTTAGGTTGTAGTGGTTATGCTTTACCACCTAAAGAGCGTTGTAAAGGCACGATCAATTTAACCCCTGTTGAACATTTAGCCCTTGCTGATAATGATGAAGAAGGCGAAACCAACGAATTACGCGCCAAAAAACGTTGTCCAAAATGCAGCACGGCAATGGATAGCTATTTAGTTGATGCTGAGCGTAAATTACACGTTTGTGGTAATAATCCTGATTGTAATGGTTTTGTTTTAGAACAAGGCAGTTACAAGCTAAAAGGTTATGAAGGGCCAACGGTAGAGTGTGACAAATGTGGCGGCTCTATGGAGCTAAAAACTGGCCGTTTTGGGGCTTATTTTGCGTGTAGTTCATGTCCAAATACTCGTAAAGTCTTGAAAAATGGCGAAGCTGCCCCACCTAAAGCAGAACCAATTCACACCGACATTAAATGTAGCAAGGTGAGTGATTATTTTGTGTTGCGTGATGGTGCAGCAGGGTTGTTTTTGGCAGCTAGCCAATTCCCTAAAAACCGTGAAACACGCACACCAAGTATTGCAGAATTAAAGCAAGTTGCTGACCGTTTGGACCCTAAATATCATTATTTATTGTCTGCACCTGCAACGGATGATTATGGCAACCCAAGTTTGTTACGTTTTAGCCGCAAAACCAAAGAGCAATTTGTTGCGACTGAAGAAGATGGCAAGCCTACAGGTTGGCAAGCATTTTATCGTGATGGTAGTTGGAAGATTACCAAAGGTAAAATGTCAAAAGAGAAGTAGCGTTTTACCCTCACTCTAACTCTCTCCCTGCGGGAGAGGGTTGGGGTGAGGGCGTCAATCAATAAGGTAAATATCTATGCGCGTAGCACGATATGGTGCAGGCCGAACCAACCAAAAGTTTTATTTTGCTAAAATGGCAATGCAACAAGTAGAACAAGCGGTTGATGAGCCTAGCAAACAAGCGAATTACGAAGCCGCCGTGTTTCATTTACACGGTGCGTTTTTAGCCTTTTTGCAAGAATTAAGTCGATTTTATAAATTATCACCACAACTCGGCACAACCGAAGCAATTCGTTTGGCATTAGATGCAAAAGGTCAAGTATCACCCGAAATTAGCCAATTACAAGCTGTCGAAGATGGTGGTTGGTTGGGGGAGTTACAACAAGCTTTTGCTGATTGCCAATTAGCTCCAGAGCCTGTTGAGATTCAACCTGAAGCTGAATTGGCCGAAGGCTTAATTATGCGCGCGGTGACAAATCCTGTTGAACCTGAACCTGTTGAACAACGTCTTAAAACTTGGCACACGCAACTACAGCGTTTGTTTGCTGAGTTTAGACAAGAAATGGTAGAGTTTTAACATGCCAGAAGCAATGTTAGAAATCGTTGAACTAGACGATGGTGATGTGGTGTTGCGTCGTGTTGATAGTGCTGAAGGTTCTAGCGAACCTTTTGTGCGTATTCATTTTTCTGAAGAAGCCAAAGGTTTAATCAACGGTCAGTCAGCACAATTAGGGCGTTTAATGATTAGTATGGGCTTACAAGCCGTTGCCAAAGCACATGCTGAAGCCTTAAAAGAAGCCATTGAAAGTGGCGAATTAACAGACGTAGATGTTGATCCTGAACAATCTCTACCACCCAATACTAAGTTGCATTAAGGGGTTATCGATCTTACGATTATGCACATGATAACCCCAAATAACTAGACAAATTTACCAATTCTAAGCATGTGTTTTTTTAACACATATCACCGTCATATATATAAGTATATTTCTCATTTTCAAATGATAGAAAAACAACCAAGCAAACGCTTGGTTGTTTTTTTAAAATATGCCAGTATTGCTGATAGCACATTAGGACTTGCGCTATACCACTGCTTGTGACTTACGCGGTTATCGCTTATTTGCGCACATCATGGGCATTTTCAGTGCCTTTATGTTCACAAAACGAGCTAATTTCAAAAAAGCGTAAGTCCAGAATTACTAGCGAAACTTAGTTAACTATCTTACAGAGCAAAATATCATGTCGCTATACACTTCTTATTTTAATGAAACCCATAACCAAGTACGTTTAACTGCCCGTAAATTTGTTGACCAACACATTAGGCCGTTTATTAATGACTGGGAAGAAGCGGGTACTTTTCCGCGTGAGTTATATAACTTGGCAGGTGAAGCAGGATTATTAGGGATTGACCACCCAGAAGAGTTAGGCGGTAGTGGCGCAGATATTTTTATGAAAATTGCTGCTAGTGAAGAAATTATGAGAGCCGGCTCAGGTGGTTTGGCAGCCAGTTTAGGTTCGTTAGATATTGGTTTGCCTCCCATCGAAAATTGGGCTAGCCAAGAACTAAAAGAACGAATTGTACCTGCGGTATTGCGTGGTGAAAAAATTGCGGCATTAGCTATTACTGAGCCTTCAGGTGGATCAGACGTCGCCAATCTAAAAACTCGTGCAGAGAGTGACGGTGATTATTATCGGGTCAATGGCAGTAAAACCTTTATTACTTCTGGACATCGTGCTGACTACTATACAGTGGCTGTGCGTACAGGTGGTGAAGGTTATGGCGGCATTAGTTTGTTGCTTATTGAGCGAGATAGAGCAGGGTTTTCAGTCGGCCAACCTTTAAAAAAGATGGGGTGGTGGGCGAGTGATACCGCAGAATTATTTTTTAATGATGTTTTAGTGCCAAAATCGAACATTATTGGTGCTGAAAACGCTGGGTTCTTTGTTATTATGAGCAATTTCCAGAAAGAACGGTTAAACTTAGCCGTGATGGCAAATATGACTGCGCAGTTGGCACTCGAAGAATGCTTAAAATATGTTCATCAGCGCGTGGCTTTTGGTAAACCTTTGGCCAAAATGCAAGTCATACGCCATAAATTAGCGGATATGGCAACGGATTTAGAAGCCAGTAAAGAATTTACCTATCGTGTAGCAGCACAAATTGCCTCGGGTATTCCTGCGGTGAAAGAAGTGTCAATGGCCAAAAATTTTGCTACACGAATCAGTGATTCGGTCACCTATGAAGCTGTACAAATTTTTGGTGGCATGGGGTTTATGCGCGAAAGTCTAGTTGAACGTTTATACCGTGATAATCGAATTTTATCTATTGGTGGCGGTACTCACGAAATCATGAATGAGGTAATCGCCAAACAACTGGGATTGTGATGAGCTGGCATTTAATAACCGAACAACAACGATTTAAAGAGTTATTAACAGGATGGGCGAGTGCTAAAACACTTGCCTTAGATACCGAGTTTATGCGGGTTAATACCTTTAATCCGCAAATTGCTTTGTTACAACTCAATGTTAATCAAAAAGTCTATTTAATAGATCCATTAGCCATTGATACTGTGGCTTTGGGTTTAGGTGAGTTGTTAGCGAATCCCCATAGTTTAAAAATTGTTCACGCTTGTTCTGAAGATATAGAAGTTTTATTTTATAAATACCCACAAGCTCGCATGAGTAATATTTTTGATACCCAAATTGGTTTCGCATTTTTGGGCTATGGTTTGCAAGTAGGCTATCAAAAAGCATTAAAAGAATGTTTGGATATTGATATTAGTAAAGCTGAAACGCGTTCCGATTGGTTGGCACGACCCTTAACCAGCGAACAACTACAATATGCGGTATCGGATGTTGAATATTTGCCTGCCTTATATGATTTTGTGGTGGCGAGGTTGCGCGAAAAAGACTTATTAGCCTATTGTCAAGAAGATAGCCTATTAATGCTCAAAGAGGGCGCACCAGTCCCTTATTTAAAAACTTTATACCAACAATTTAGTAACGCATGGCAGTTTGACCGTAGACAATTGTTATTGTTAAAAAACTTAGCCATGTGGCGCGAAGCATCTGCACGTTTACATGATATTCCAAGAGCTTTTGTGTTAAAAAATCATACCTTACTAGCAATGGTGCAAAAGCGGCCATATACCTTAGCACAATTATCGCGTATTGAAGATTTGCATCCGCGCACTTATCAAAAACATGGGCCAATGCTTTTAGAAATGATTAAGGCTGCACGGCATCAGCCTATTGAACAGTGTCCACCACTATTACCATTACCATTACCTAAGTCTGCTAAGTCTTTGTTTGATTTATTACGACAAAAAACAGATCAAATAGCACAGCAGCATCATATTCCTGCGGATGTATTATTACGCAAACGTTGGTTAGACGCTTTAGTCTTAGGTTATATTGATGAGGGTGATAATTTTACCTTGCCCTTAGCATTACAAGGTTGGCGTTATGAGATTTTAACTAAACCTTTGTTAGAAATATTAGCCAGTCAAGCTCAGCAATTGTTAAAATGGCGACAATATCGTCATCGTTTAGATGATTCTGTTGAGCCAGTATTTAATTGAGAGATTTATGAGTGCAAAACCTGAGATTTGTAGTATTTACAAAAGTTCAAAAAAAGATGAAATGTATTTGTATGTACGTAAAGCAGAAGGATTTGCTCGAGTGCCAGAAGCTTTATTAACCATGTTTGGGACACCCAAATTGTTTGGTACGTTGCTGTTAACACCTTCAAAAAAACTGGCGCGTGCCGATGTTCATTTGGTATTGGCCGATTTGGCCGAAAAAGGTTTTTATTTACAAATGCCTCCACCGCGTGAAGATTATATGCTCGATTTATTCCGTCCTGATGAAAGCAAGTATCAGCAATAAAGGAGCAGGACTATGTTGGGATATGTGGTGGCATGGGTGGTATATTTAGCATCTGCTTTAGCGATGTTATGGGTTTATCAGCGCGGAATAGCACGATTACTTCCCGAAAATATCAGACCTGTTTTAGCTGTATTAATGTTGTGTGTCTTATTGACACCGTGGCCTATAGACCAAGAAACTTGGTTGCCTGCGCCTGCAATTATTGCCACCATGTTTAATGTATTGTCAGGTTTTGGTATTGCAGCTTTAAAAAGCTTATCCGCCATTTTATTGGTGTCAACTATTGCTTGTTTTATTGCTTGGCTAAAAACACGTAAATCTTATTGAGAGCATGATATGCAATTTACTGGTACAGAGGCTTATGTAGCCACCGAGGATTTAAAATTAGCTGTTAATGCAGCGATCAAATTACAAAAGCCGTTATTAATTAAGGGCGAACCAGGCACTGGCAAAACCTTATTAGCAGAGCAAGTCGCTCAATCTTTGGGGTTAAAGCTGATTCAATGGCACATTAAATCAACAACCAAGGCACAACAAGGCTTGTATGAGTACGATGCTGTATCTCGTTTGCGTGATTCGCAGTTAGGTGATAATCGCGTTTTTGATATTAAAAACTACATTAAACAAGGTAAATTGTGGGAAGCATTTGCCAGTGATGAGCGTGTAGTGTTGTTGATTGATGAAATAGATAAAGCGGATATTGAGTTTCCCAATGACTTGTTAACCGAACTCGATAAAATGGAGTTCTTTGTTTATGAGACTGGCGAAACCATTAAAGCCAAATATCGCCCAATTGTGATTATTACCTCCAATAACGAAAAAGACTTACCTGATGCCTTTTTGCGTCGTTGTTTCTTCCACTATATTACTTTTCCTGATGCTGAAACCATGAAGCGGATTGTGGCGGTGCATTATCCACAAATTCAGCAAACCTTGGTTAAAGAAGCTTTAGATATTTTCTTTGACTTGCGTAAAGTGGCGGGTTTAAAAAAGCGTCCTTCAACCTCAGAACTCATTGATTGGTTAAAGTTATTAATGTCTGATGATTTGCCCGAAGATATTTTACGTAACCGTGATACACGTACCGCGATTCCACCATTGCATGGTGCTTTACTAAAAAATGAGCAAGACGTACATTTGTTGGAGCGTTTGGCGTTTATGAGTCGTCGTGGTTAATCGCTTATCGACAATAAAACGTGTATAATTCGCGCCTTGCTAAAGCTAAGTCCTAAACTACAGGCTAAAAAGGAATAGGTTTTTACCTATTCCTGAGGTGCGTTATGTATTATCCCTTAATCCGTTCTTTATTATTTCGTTTTGATGCAGAAACCTCCCATCATGTTGCCTTACGCAGCATGGCGATTGCCAACTCTCTAGGTTTATTAGGTTTATTACATAAAACGCCGCAACAGCCTGTAAAAGTCATGGGTATTGATTTTCCCAATGCTGTTGGTTTGGCCGCAGGTTTAGACAAAAACGGCGATTATATTGATGCTTTGGCCGCATTAGGTTTTGGCTTTATCGAAATTGGTACAATCACCCCACGGCCACAAGTAGGCAATCCGCAACCGCGTTTATTTAGATTGCCCGAAGCACAAGCGATTATTAATCGCATGGGTTTTAATAATTTGGGTGTTGACCATTTAGTTAATCAAGTCAAAAAAGCCAAATATCAGGGTGTATTAGGGATTAACATTGGTAAAAACTTTGATACACCAGTCGAAAATGCCGCCGATGATTATGTGCATTGTTTAGAAAAAGTTTACGATCTAGCCTCTTATGTGACCGTGAATATTTCTTCACCAAATACCCAAGGTTTACGCTCTTTACAAACTGGTTCAGCGTTCTCTGATTTATTAAGCCAACTCAAAGAAACTCAAGCTCGCTTGGCTACACAATATGGTCATTATGTGCCATTAGTAGTAAAAATTGCACCCGATTTACAAGATGAAGAAATTGAGTACATGGCCGATCAATTGGTGCAATACAAAATTGACGGTGTGATTGCCACCAATACCACCATTACCAGACCAGGTATTGAAAGCTTAAACTTAGCCAGTGAAACGGGTGGTTTAAGCGGTAAACCTTTAAAAGCTTTATCTAATTATACCTTGTCTCGTTTGTGTACTGCTTTAGAGGGACGTATTCCTGTGATGGGTGTGGGTGGTATTACCGATGGAATGTCCGCCGCCGACAAAATCACCACAGGTGCAAGTTTGGTGCAATTATATACAGGCTTTATTTATCAAGGCCCACAATTAATTGAAGATGCCGTAGCCGCGATTAAAGCCTTAGAGCATTTGCAGTCTGCTATACAACAAGATGTAGTCTAAGATGCCATTAGCCGATATTTTAATTTTGGGTTTGCTTGCTATTTCGATTTGGAAAGGCTTTAGCCGTGGCATTATTCGCGAAGGTTTGGCTTTAGCAGGATGGGTTGTTGGTTTAATCGTTGCCATTAATGGTTATCAGAGTTTTGCGGTTACTTTACAGCCATTTATTAGCACACCTTCCTTGCAAAAAGCAGTAGCCTTTTTAGTATTGTGTTTAAGCATGGTGATTTTAAGCACATTAATTGCATTAGTATTAGCTGAATTATTAAAAGCCTTAGCCTTGCGTCCTGTTGATAAATTAGCAGGAGCAGGTTTTGGTTTGGCACGCGGCTTATTAATTGTGTTATTAGCGATTGGTTTACTCGCGCCTTTTGTTCAAGATGATGCGTGGTGGCAAGAAGCAAGCATGCCCAAAGCATTATTACCTTATGTACCTGTCGCTCATCTTGTCACAGATGAAATAAAAAAACAGGTGCATCATTTACCCCAAACCAAAATTCAAATTCCTACTCGTCAACCTAGCCAACAGTGAGGTAAATTATGTGCGGTATCGTCGGCATAGCTGGTAAATCGCCTGTTAATCAAGAACTTTATGACGCACTGACGATGCTTCAACATCGTGGCCAAGATGCAGCAGGGATTGTCACCGCACAAGATGGACGTTTATTTTTGCGTAAAGATAACGGCATGGTACGTGATGTTTTTCATACACGTCACATGTTACGTTTAGTGGGTAACTTTGGTATTGGTCATGTGCGTTATCCAACGGCAGGCTCATCAAGTTCAGCCGAAGCGCAACCGTTTTATGTTAATTCACCGTACGGTATTACCTTGGCGCATAATGGTAATTTAACCAATGCCCAAGAGATTAGTAACGATTTATTCCGCACCGATTTACGCCACATCAACACCGATTCAGACTCTGAAGTCTTGTTAAATGTGTTTGCCCATGAATTGCAAGAGTTAGGTAAATTACAACCCAGTGAAGAAGATGTCTTTGCTGCGGTAGCTGCTGTGCATAAGCGTTGTCGTGGTGCTTATGCGGTGGTGGCGATGATTACGGGTTATGGCTTATTAGGTTTTAGAGACCCACATGGTATTCGTCCTATTGTGTATGGTGAACGAAATAGCGCGCAAGGCAAAGAATATATTATTGCCTCTGAATCGGTGGCGATTACCTCGTTAGGTTATACCGTTGTCCGAGATTTAGC
>NZ_CALETI010000155.1 GCF_937920075.1 uncultured Agitococcus sp. | reverse complement strand
CCGAAGCCGAAAAATTTAACCTTGTTGTTAGCACTGATGCGTCTAATGCGGCTGGTCAAATAAATGACTCGTTAGACAAATTAAGTTTTGCAGCGACAGGCACATGGCGTGTGATGGCTGTGCAATTAGCACCAGCGCTTGGCGAAATTAGCGAGAATATGCTTAAAGGCGCACAAGATACAAAGATAATGGAAGGTGCGGCATGGCTTTTATCTAGCACAATCAAAGTTATGTACACAGGCTTTAAAATAGCTGCTATTGATTTGATTTTGTTTGGGGAATTAATTGGTAAATTTGCGGCAATGGCTGTTAGCGTTGCTTCGGGTAACATTGCACAAGCCAAAGCAATTTGGGCAGATACGTCAGCCAAAGAAAAAGCTAAGGCTGATATGTTGGCTTTGGGTGATATATGGAATGGCACAGCAAAAATAGCCAGTGAATCTGCTGATGCTCAAGCCGAAGCTGCAAAAAAAGCGGCTAATTCTTTAGACATGGAAAAAAAGTTATTAGCCTCAAAAGAGCAGGATAAAGTGGCCAAAGCGCGTGAAGATGCCGCCAAAAAAGCACAAGCTGAGTTAGAAAAACAGCAAGAAGCCGTTGATAAACTCTCTGAAAGTTTTATGACAGAGGCTCAAAAAGAGCAAGCCTATTATGAGAAACAAAAAACTTTTTTAACTAATGCTAAAGATAAGGCTTTTAAAGATGAAGAACAGCGAAAGTATTTGTTAGAACAATTAGAAACGCAACATCATCAAAAAATAAAAGAAATCAACGATAAAGCGGCGGCTGATGCAGCAGCTAAAGCGATAGCGGACGCTAATCAACGTGTTGCTGAGTTGTTAGAAGACCCTATTATTAATGAAATAAATTATGAAGCTAAATTGCAAAACGATGATTACAAAGCACAGCAAGAAAACATTGATTTGAATGATGCGCTTGATGTAGAAGAAAACGCTAAAAATGCTTATAAATTGGCTATGCAGCAAGACTTTATAGCCTCGTTTTTGACAGGTGAACAAGACAGAATTAACCAAGCAATCACGATGGGCGACAAAGAACTAGAAGCACGTAAAGCACAAATGGCCGCTACTGTTGGTTTTTTTAACCAAGGCTTATCACAAATGGCACAAGGTCAAGGTAAAGCCGCCAAAGCTGCACAAGCTATTCAAAAAGCACAAGCCTTATACGAAATTGGTGTAAATACTTATCGGGCGGCTGTTGGTGCTTATGCCGCATTATCACCTATTCCATTTGTAGGGCCAGCGTTAGGTGTGGCTGCCGCGGCTGCCGCAATCGCGTTTGGTGGTTCGATGGCACAAGGCGTGTTAAGTGGTGGGGGAAGCCCTAGTGTAGCTGGTGGTGCGCCTCCTGCTTTGCCTGCATCTTCAAGCCCAACAAGCCAAGCCGAACAAAGAGCAGAACAGCCAACACTTACAACCTATGTTCGTATTCCTGAAGATGCCATTTTAACAGGCCGCAAAATGCTTGATTTTATTGATGAAGCATTGGGTGATGGTAAGCAATTAAACAATTTACGGTTTATACCAGCATGACAACAACAGCCAACAAAGCCATTATTTGTTATGACAATTTGCTTACGTCGTCAAAGTTAGCCAGTGTGACAGCAAGCAGTCAACAAACAGGCTATAGCGTACAAAACTGTTTTGACTGGTACACAACGTCTTTTTGGTCGCCAACACCTGCCAGTGGCTACCACTATTTTACCGCCACAT
>NZ_CALETI010000154.1 GCF_937920075.1 uncultured Agitococcus sp. | reverse complement strand
AGTTCAACAGGCAGAACAGATGGATTTTTAATAAACGTAGTTGTTGGCTTCTCAAGTTTAACTAGCAAATGCTGATGGAACTACATTGCTAATGTCCTTGTCGCGGGTTCGATTCCCGTCAGCTCCACCATTATTTTTTTGTTATGGGGCTGTAGCTCAGTAGGTAGAGCAGGAATGTTTCATACCCCTAGTTGCTAGTTAATTAAATATGTGATGAATGCTCGGTGGGATTACACCTGACTGCTAATCAGTGTGCTTTAAACAGCACGCGTATCTCACCAACCCTAGTCATCACTCTCAATTTGCAGCAAATGCCTGTGGAATTACATTTGGTTAGTGTAAAAATTTCACATAAAACTCGTTGCTGCATCTTAATTTTTAGATGAGAAAGAACATGAAAACAGGCAACTATGACGTATTACAACACGATAAAAGCTCACCGATTAAAATGTGGACACAAGGTGTGCCCGTAGAAGATGCAGCAAAACAACAACTGTTAAATGCAGCAAACTTACCTTTTATTTATAAATGGATTGCGGCTATGCCTGATGTACATTTAGGTAAAGGCGCAACCATTGGGAGTGTGATTCCAACCAAAGGGGCAATTATTCCTGCGGCGGTGGGTGTGGATATTGGTTGTGGGATGATTGCGGTTAAAACTTCCTTACATGCCACAGATTTGCCCGATAATTTAGCCCCCTTACGCTCTGCTATCGAGAAAGCAGTACCACACGGAAAAACCTTTGGTAAACGTGATGAAGGTGCATGGCATAATCCACCTGCTGAAGCGGATGCGGCATGGTCAGTGTTAGCCGATGATTTTAAAAAAATCACCGATAAATATCCACGCTTAAAAAACACCAATAACCGTAATCATATTGGGACATTAGGAACAGGTAATCACTTTATTGAAGTATGTTTAGATGAAAATCAGCAAGTCTGGTTTATGTTGCATAGTGGATCACGCGGTGTGGGAAATGCGATTGGTGAGCATTTTATTGCCTTAGCCAAACGCGATATGGAACGTTGGTTTATCCATTTACCCGATAAAGACCTAGCCTATTTTGCTGAACAAACCGAACATTTTGATGATTATTGTTATGCGGTTGAATGGGCGCAACGTTTTGCTAAGGCTAACCGTGAGTTAATGATGCAGAATGTGATTAAAGCGGCTCGTGGTATTATTAGCAAACCGTTTAAAGCGGATATGTTAGCGGTGAATTGTCATCATAACTATGTATCCCGTGAAATGCATTATGGTGAAAACGTCTTAGTGACGCGTAAAGGTGCAGTAAGTGCGCGCAAAGATGAATTAGGAATTATTCCCGGAAGTATGGGTGCTTGCTCGTTTATTGTCCGTGGTTTGGGAAACGAAGAAAGTTTTCAGAGCTGTTCACACGGTGCAGGACGAACCATGTCACGCGCTGAAGCCAAACGACGCTTTACCATAGAAGATCATGCCAAAGCTACTGAAGGCGTGGAATGTCGTAAAGATCAAGAGGTGGTCGATGAAACCCCTGCTGCTTATAAACCGATTGAGGCAGTTATGCACGCTCAACGTGATTTGGTGGAAGTGGTTCATACCTTAAAACAAGTGGTTTGTGTAAAGGGGTAACCCTTCGACTGCGCTCAGGGAGCATTCACTCGTTGAGCGGAGGATATTTTGGTGGTTGAGCGTAGTCGAAACCATGATGATGAATACAAAGGATTTCTTATGATAACAATTGATGGTTCTTATGGTGAAGGCGGTGGTCAAATGCTCCGCTCTGCCCTTGCCTTAAGTATGGTAACTGGCCAAGCCTTTACCATGCACAGCATTCGTGCCAAACGTAGTAAAAAAGGTTTATTACGCCAACATTTAACGGCAGTAAAAGCAGCACAACAAATTTGCTCTGCCGAAGTCACAGGTGCAGAACTCAACAGCCTACAACTCACCTTTATCCCGCAAGCGATTAAACACGGCAACTATAAATTTGAGATTGGCACAGCAGGCAGCACGACCCTCGTCTTACAAGCCATATTGCCTGCTTTATTATTTGCCGATGATATTAGCACCGTTACCATTACAGGCGGCACACACAACCAATCTGCGCCACCTGCTGATTTTTTACAGTTAGCTTTTTTGCCACAACTCACCAAAATGGGTGCAAACGTTGAGTTAAACATTCGTAGACATGGCTTTTTTCCTGCGGGCGGCGGCGAGATTAATGTCACGGTTCATCCTTGTAAACAATTAAAACCTTTAGTGTTAATTGAACGTGGCCAAGAACAACAACGTTTTGCAACGAGTGTTATCAGTAATTTGCCAAGCCATATTGCTGAACGTGAACTAGCCAGTTTACAAACTAAATTGGGTTTAACTGCGGAACAATGTCGCATCCAAGCGGTACGGGCTTTAGGAAATGGCAATGTGTTGTTATTAGCTTTTGCAGATGAACATGTGACTAATGTTTTTACAGGATTTGGCGAATATGGGGTTAGTGCCGAAAAAGTCGCCACGCTATTAGCCAAAGAAGCCAAACATTTTTTGAGCAGCTCAGCGGCTGTTGATGAATATTTAGCCGATCAATTATTATTGCCTATGGCATTAGCCAAAGGTGGAAGTTTTACAACCAACATACTCAGTGATCATTGTGTAAGTAACATCCATGTTATTGAAAAGTTTTTGGCGGTTAAGTTTAACTGTCAATCTCAGTCCAATAATGTATTAATCGAATGTATATATCAGGATTTAGCCATTTCACCTGCTATAATTTAAACAATAAACAGCCTCAAGTGTTCGAGTTATGCAAAACATACCACAAGAAAACACCGAATCCAGCCAACAAGACGATGGATTGATCGAGTTTATTGCTCCAGACATAGAGCATTTAACCATTATTAAAGCGAGTGAAACAAGCCAAATTGAGCGGCCAAAAATTGTCTTTAGTGACGAGCTAATTCCACAATTTCAATTAGGCCATACCGATATTCGTATAGAACTAAAACATCTTTTTATGATGCAACAGGCTGCGATTGCATTATTAGCTGAAGCTCAACGTGAGATTTTGATTGTCAGTCCTGATTTAGAACACGAACGCTTTGATAATGAGGCATTTTGTGAAGCGTTATCAGCCTTTGCACGTTCTAGTCGTTATACAAGTACAAAAATTTTAATCGCTGACCCACAATTAGCCATTGAGGATGGCCATCGTGTGATTAAATTAATGCGGCGCATTTCCAGTTTAATCGAAATACGTCAATTGCATGAACACGATATAGAGCATGCAGAAGCAGTGATGATTGCTGACAATATAGGTTTATTACGCTGCATTAATCGTGATCCTTGGCAAGGATCTCTACTGCCTAAAGGCACTCCTTATGCCCAACAAATGCGTGAACGTTTTATGGAATGGTGGGAGCGAGGCGCAGAAATTAGTGATTTTAGAGAATTAAAAATTTAGTCTCTAAACTTAACGTCCAAAGACTAAACGCACACTCAAACCCTTATTATTTTGTTCAAAATGAACTTCTTGCGCTTTTACACCTTGTTGACTAAGCGTATGTAACCAGCTTGCTACTTTAGCAAAATCGGTATTTTCTAACCAAACACGCACTTGTTCACCATCTGGCTCAAAACGGTTCATATTAATCCCCATTCCACCTGCACTCGCACTCACTGTATCTAAAACAGACATACCATTATTTGAGCTACTACCATTACTTAATACAGGTAAATTGGCTTGAAACCAAGCGTATAATTCTTTTTCTTGCATCGCTTGTTGTTGAGCTTTTTCAGCAGCACGATGTAATTTGAGTGCCATTAATCCACATAAAGACACGACAATAAACAAAGTCAACACAAGAACAGCGATACGATCTCTAGGACTTAATTTTGCTAAATATTGTTCAATAACTGCTGGCATTTTAGCTATTCTCGGTAATACGTAAACGACCACGAATTCCTGTGCCCTGGCTATTGGCACTTAAGGTTTCAGTATTTAAACCTTGTCCACTTAATTGCTGACGCAATTGTTCCAAATCACTCAAACTCATTGCATCAACTTCTAATAATAAGCCGTTATTATCAAAGTCCATCCGTTGTGTTTGCCAATTACCAGTATTCAATACCTCGCCTACACGTGTCGCAATAGGCATAAATCCCTGACCTGCATTTTGTCGTTCTGCCAAGTGTGATTCAATTTGTCGGCGTAAATTAACAATACGTTGCTCTTCAGGAAACAGTGATTTGTATAACTTTGTGCTTTCTGCTTTAGTTTGCTTAATCATTTTATTGTAATGCCATAATCTAGCACTGTCATACCCAACCTGTGTAGCAAAGGCAATACCCACAAAAATAGCAGCATAACGCCAATAACCTGATAAAGAAGATTTTGTTTTTACCGCAAAATCACCTTTAAGCATATTAAAAGGATGTTTATTGTGAATTTGAGAAAACTGATTTGTCCAATCTAACTCTGGCAAAACATCTATGGTCAAGTTATCTTGCATTTTTAACCATGCTTGAACATCTGTTGATACTTCACCATAAACTTGTATGTGAGATGTTGGATGTTCTTGCCATGCACTATCTAATAACGCAACAGCAGCATTTGCCTCCAAACGTACACCCCATGTTTGATTTAAACGCAACCAACAATCGGTATTATCCACCAATAATGACCAACCTTGAGGATTAACGGGTAATAAAAAGATATCAGGGACTGCACACAATAACTCGCCTTGAATATCTTTAAAAGGTTGTAATAAATCATCTAAAACATTTTGTTGAATCGCCAATACTAAGGCTTGCTGCTCATCTAAACTTTGATAGACACAATGCAACTGCTCTACAGAGGTTAATACTTGATCTTCCAATAAATAAGCGATGTCATTTTCGCTTAATTGTTTAAGTTGTTGTTTGGTGATATTAACAGGCGCAATGACACAAGCCGATGTTGGCAACAACAAGTGAATGCGCATATTAGCTGCTTTTGCAGCCATAATCGCCTCAAGCTCGTGTTGGCTTAATACTTTTGCTTGTGTGCTGTTATTGGCTAACAACCAACCTTGCCACAAACCATTGATTGTCGGAATACGAATATAAAGAGTATCCATTGTTAATTACTTGTTGTTGAAGACGATATTTTTACTTGCGGACGCCATTGCTGGCTCCAATCTCGGCGAATAGTTTGTGCATTACTTGACTCATCAAAAGCAACCGTTGCTTGCAAAATCCGACGACGATTATCAATTTCTGACTCAGCTAAAACACTAAAAAAACCCGAGCTTACCCCAATTAATTTACTAATTTTTTGTTTATCTTCTTGAGAAAGATTTGCAAACTCTGACAACTGCATAAAATTATCTACAGAGCCATATCCTTCTTTAGGTCGCCGACTAACCATATCTTTGGCCATATTCAGCGTTAAATTATCACTTAAAGCGGCCAAAACCACATCAGATGCTGTATTAATATTTATCGTTGTTTTG
This sequence comes from uncultured Agitococcus sp., assembly GCF_937920075.1. Lineage (GTDB taxonomy): Bacteria > Pseudomonadota > Gammaproteobacteria > Pseudomonadales > Moraxellaceae > Agitococcus. Next base: position 3,045 of record NZ_CALETI010000154.1, on the reverse strand, counting down.
GCAGGTAACGCGCTCACATACGGTTTAAGTTTAGCCACAATTTCTGGTGTATAACCGCGCAATAAGGCTAATTCTTCTATCGACACAAACGGATGATTTGCCGCACGATAGGCAGGCTTTAGGCGCAAATACCAATCTTCTTCTGCGCCATCACTATCATAAGGCAAATTATCAGCATCAAGCCAATCAATAATAGGTGACACTAACATAGGCGATATATCAAGAGCAACCAATAAACGTTGATATGTGGTCACAGCCTCCATATCTATTTGCCCCTCTTGCCAAATCGTATTCAAATTAAATTTGCCTTGTAAATCCTCAATTTGTGCCTGCACAAAACCACCTTCTACGGGAAAAGCAGGAATTTTCTTCGCCCAATTTTCATTTAAACTATCTTGAGGTGTATTTTTGTTTTTATCTTTATCTTTATCGTCTTGCAAAATAGATTTGGCAAACGACTCTGCGCCTAAAGTATATAAATAAGCCTGATCTTGACTAAACACACTACTGGAACGACGCAATAAACTCTGTTGACTCTTTACCATTGCAACAGCCAACACCATAGCCATTGCAACCACCAATAATACCGTAATTAAGGCAACGCCTTGTTGTTTATTGTGTGGCACTTTTTTGCTCTTTTTCTAATTGTTGTGGCAAAGCAAAAATACGTCTAACCTCTCCCCAAGGCTCAACGTTTACGACGATCTCAACACTGCGTGGTAAGGTATCGACTGGTGGCTTATTATAACTTTGTGCAACTGGCCATTCAGGACTAGCACTACCCGTTGGATTATATGCTTTTAATGTCATTGTTTTTATTTTAGTTAATAGAATAGTTTGTTGCGGATTAACACCACGATCTCGGTCTAATTGTTGCCAAGAAGAACGTATTAATTCACCTTTATTATTAAGTTGATAACTGACTCGTTGTAAATCACTGCGGACTTGTTTAAGCGGATTAGGCACACCTGCACGAGTTAACTCTAAATTATTATCTTTTAATTGCAATGCAGGCACAGTATCGCCATATTGATCCCGAATGGGTCGAGCCGTCGCTTGTGCTAAATCTCGATTAATTACCGTAAATGTACGTTGTAACTGCATTAATGCCAAATCATGACTACGAGCGGTATCACGCGTCGAAATAGTGCTGGCTAATAAACGATAACTACCCACGCCTAATAACGCAAAAATCGCCACCGCTACCAACAACTCTAATAAAGTAAAGCCTCGTTGTTTCACGAGCCACTCCCAACACCACTTGGTGGCTGCTCAATAAAACCCGTTAACATGGTCAAATTTTCCATGTCATCAGTAAAATCTTTGGGTGCTAAACCAACGGTAATCTCAATACGTCGTACACGACTAACAGGTGTCGCTTGGGTTTTTACTACCATTTTCCACTCGCGTCCTGCCATACTCACTTTGCCTGTTTGCTCGCCAATATTTGGCCAATCTTGACTACCCTGCATTTCAGTAATCATATTTAAGGCAACCCAATGGGCAAAGGTTTTTTCTTCCATACGTTGGCTTAAACGTAATTGTGATTCACTCACTTTCATTAAAGAAATAGCCGCCACCGAAAACACGGCCAAAGCCACTAATACTTCTAATAATGTAAAAGCACGTTGTTTATTTTTCATCGACTTTGCTCAACAGGTGCTTGATTCCCCAACGTGACAGAGCTTAAATCGTCAACAGAGATTTGTTGTTTATTACCATCCTCACTGGCTATTTCTAATACAACCGAAGAACTTTCACCGCTGGATAAAAATAATAATTGTGGTGTAATCGCCTGCTTATCATCTTGCTTATTATTTTTATCTTTATCTAACACGATGAGCTTGTCTTTATCGTCTTTTAATAAATGCAAATTAACAATTTCTGGTAGTTCATAAGCTGCAAATAAAGGCTCATTACTTTCCTGCCAACGTTGATTAGTTTCATCCAAGACCATCAACCGATAGCTACGCTCATCAAATAACAAGCCCATTTGTTGATTATTATTAATCGCTTCTTCACTTGCTAAAACCAAAACTTCAGCCAAACGCTCAGTTTCGGTAGCAACAACTCGCGAAGAATCATTAGGGCTAGCCGCCAACAAGACAATACCACTGACAATACCTATCAGTAGTACCACCAAAAGCACTTCTATTAAGGTAAAGCCTTGTTGTTGACGTACTATCATCTTCATTATTTGTAATAAATATCAGCGTTGTCTCCTTCGCCACCTTCTTGTCCATCGCTGGCAAACGAATACAATTCAAAAGGTTTGCCGTTCGCACCCGGTGAAACATACTGAATAGGATTATCCCAAGGGTCATTAGGAATACTTTTTAAATAGCCTCCTGCTGGAAAAACTTTGGCAGAAGCAGGCTTGGTGACTAATGCTTCTAAACCCTCTTGAGTCGTTGGGTATTTGTGATTATCTAAACGATACATTTCAAGTGCATTAGCTACATTAGACAAACTACTCGTTGCTAAGGTACGACGTGCTTGTTCATCTTTACCAATCACATTCGGCACAATCACAGCCGCTAAAATACCCAAAATAACAACAACAACCATCACTTCAATTAAAGTAAAGCCACTTTGTTGGGACTTCTTCATGTCATTTCTCCATCAAAATACTTAAATTAATATCTTGATTTATAAATATTATTAATGCACTAAACTATTCATACTAACGATTGGCAACATGATTGCCAAGACAATAATTAACACCACACCAGCCATTACTAATAGCATTAATGGTTCAAACAAACCAACCATTGTCGTAATTAACGATGATAACTCTCGGTCTTGCATTTGTGCAGAACGAGCCAACATTTCATCTAATTCACCACCCGTTTCACCACTTCTGAGCATTTGAATCATCATCGGTGGAAAAAAGCGGCTTTTTTCTAAAGAGCCACTAATACTTCCCCCTTCAGTGACTTTTACAGCAGCTTCTAAAATTGCATCACGAATATGCCAATTGCTAGCAACAGCCGCAGCAATATACAAAGCTTCAACCAAAGGCACACCACTCTTACTCAAAATACT
>NZ_CALETI010000153.1 GCF_937920075.1 uncultured Agitococcus sp. | reverse complement strand
AGGATTCTCTCCAGTTTGTTGATTTTGATGTTTCATCATCTCTTCTCCAATTTTTTGCATTGCATCAGAGAGTTCATTTGAGAGATTTTTAAGTTCATCGAGGTCGGCTGTTTCTTTCTTTGCTTTGAGATTTGAAACTTTTGTTTCAACATCAGTTTTTATCTCATCAGTAATTTTTCCATCAGCGTCTCGTAAGGCTTTTTCTGCAGTATGGATAAGAGAATCAGCCATATTGCGAGTTTCTACCAACTCTTTCTTTTTAGCATCAGCTTCTGCATTTGCTTCTGCATCTTGTTGCATACGTTTGATATCTTCATCAGTAAGCCCAGAAGAAGCCTCGATACGAATAGATTGTTCTTTTCCTGTAGTCTTTTCTTTTGCTTTGACAGAAAGGATACCATTAGCATCGATATCAAATGTAACTTCTACCTGTGGAATACCACGAGGACTTGGTGGAATACCGTCTAGTACAAATTGTCCGAGCGATTTATTGTCTGCTGCCATTGGGCGTTCTCCTTGTACTACATGAATCTCTACTGAAGTTTGATTATCTGCTGCAGTGGAAAATTCTTGAGTCTTTTTGGTAGGAATAGTAGTGTTTCGCTCGATCAACTTTGTAGACACAGCACCCATGGTTTCGATACCAAGAGTTAATGGCGTAACGTCTAACAATAATACGTCTGTTACACCACCCGATAATACCGCACCTTGAATCGCTGCACCCACGGCAACTGCTTCGTCTGGGTTCACGTCTTTACGTGGCTCTTTACCAAAGAACTCTTTAACCTTTTGTTGAACTAAAGGCATACGAGTTTGGCCACCAACCAAAATCACATCGCCAATTTCGCCAACACTTAAACCAGCATCTTTTAAGGCAATTTTACATGGCTCGATGGTGCGTGCGACTAAATCTTCAACCAAAGACTCTAACTTAGCACGTGTCACTTTGATGTTAAGGTGTTTTGGACCTGTGGCATCAGCAGTGATGTAAGGTAAGTTAACTTCGGTTTGTTGACTGGAAGATAATTCAATCTTGGCTTTTTCAGCCGCTTCTTTTAAACGCTGCATCGCTAAAGGATCACCTTTAAGGTTGATGCTTTGTTCTTTTTTGAACTCATCAGCTAAATAATCAATTAAGCGTAAGTCAAAATCTTCACCACCTAAGAAAGTGTCACCGTTAGTGGCTAATACTTCAAAAGACTGTTCGCCATCAACATCAGCGATGTCGATAATAGAAATATCGAATGTACCACCACCTAAGTCATAAACAGCGATTTTACGGTCGCCTTCTTTTTTGTCCATACCAAAGGCTAAAGCAGCCGCTGTTGGTTCGTTAATGATACGTTTAACATCTAAACCAGCAATACGGCCTGCATCTTTAGTTGCTTGACGTTGGCTGTCGTTAAAGTAAGCAGGAACGGTAATAACGGCTTCTGTGACTGGCTCACCTAAATAATCTTCTGCTGTCTTTTTCATTTTCTTCAAGACTTCAGCAGAGATTTGTGGAGGTGCCATGCGGTTACCACGAGCAGATACCCACGCATCACCATTATCAGCAGCAACGATTTCGTAGGGAACCATGTTGATGTCTTTTTGTACGACTTCATCTTTAAATTTACGACCAATTAAACGCTTAACCGCGAATAAGGTGTTTTTGGGGTTAGTCACTGCTTGACGTTTTGCGCCTGCACCGACTAAAACTTCGTTTTCGGTATAAGCCACAATAGAAGGCGTAGTACGTGCGCCTTCGGCGTTTTCGATCACTTTGGCTTTATCGCCTTCCATAATAGCGATACAAGAGTTAGTTGTGCCTAAGTCGATACCAATAATTTTGCCCATTTTTTGCTCCTCAAGTTTTGTTAGGCACAGACATACTGTTGGTCTGTGCTTGTGAAGGTGTTTTACGCGGTAGTGCTGTTAGTAACCGCATTGACATGATTCTGATATGGTGATTACCTTAATTTTTTCAAGGTTTTTTTATTGCGCCACCACGACCATTGCAGGACGCATTAAACGGCCATACAAGGTGTAACCTTTTTGAAATACCGTCACTACCGTATTCGCAGGATTATTTTCGCTAACAGGTTGTGTCGCCACGGCTTGGTGTAACTCCGCACTAAAGGCTTGACCTGTTGGGTCAACCGCTTCTACACCAAACTTTTTGAGTGCTTCCAAAAAGGCTTTTTGTGTGAGTTGCAACCCTTCCACTAAGTTTTTATTAGCCTCATCATGGGGCGCAGCCGCAACGGCACGTTCTAAGTTATCCACAACTTCTAAAAGGCTATTAGCAAATTTTTCCACACCAAATTTGTGTGCATTACTGACTTCACGCTCGGCACGGCTTTGAATATTACGAATTTCAGCCTGTGTGCGTAGTTGCGTATCTTTTAGCTGTGCTTCTAATTCCGCAATACGTGCGGTTAATACTTCCACTTGTGTTTCGGTAACTTCTAAATATTCATTTAACTCTTGTTCGATTTCGGCGTTAATTTGCGCGTTATCAACATCTTTTTGCTGTTCGGTCATGATTTTCTCCCCAATCAAAAATTAACTTTTGGGCGTTAGCCAATAAAATCTGCAAATTTAATGGGGTTATTGATTAATTATTCAAGTGCTTCGGCTATTGCTTAGATAAAAAGTCAGGGTATTATCACGCAAACTTTTTTACTGATACTGATCATCATGTTGACGCATTTAGCCATTAAACAATTTACCCTTGTTGAAAACTTAGAATTAGATATAGCCCAAGGATTTACCGTTATTACAGGTGAAACAGGTGCTGGTAAGTCTATTTTATTGGATGCTTTGGGCTTATGTTTAGGCGATAAAGCCGATGGCCAAGCCGTGCGTCATGGCGCAGATAAAGCCGAATTAAGTGCTTTATTTGATGTCAGTCAATTGCCTCAAGCACAAGCATGGCTCACAGAGCGTGATTTAGCCGAAGACGAATGTTGTTTGCGGCGTGTGGTTTATAAAGAAGGACGCTCGAAAGCATGGGTGAATGGTAGTGTGGTCACCTTGGCCGAATTGCGCTCTTTGGGTGAACTGTTAATTAATATTCATAGCCAACATGCTCATCAAAGCCTACTCAAAAAAGAAACCCATCGACAATTATTAGATAATGTCGGTCATTTACAAGCTTTAGTGGCTACCGTAGGGACAGATTATCAACAATGGCTAAACAGCAAACAACAATTAGCCAATAGCCAAGCCAACTATGCCGCACAACAAGCGCGTTTAGAGTTGTTAAATAACTATGTTGATGAACTAGAAAAACTGGCGTTAAAAACAGGCGAATACGAACAACTCGAACAAGAATATGACTACTTAGCCAACTACGAAAGCTTGATGCAAGATAGCCAACAAGCCTTAAGCTTGCTCGATGAAGGTGAACATCCTGTTAGTCGTCAACTACAGCAAGCCTTACGTGTGATTGAAACCCACCAAACACGTTCACATAGTTTAGCCAATGTTTGTACGAGCCTACAGTCTGCATTGATTGAGATTAAAGAAAGTAGCCGTGAACTGAATGGCTTTTTAGCCCAACAAGACTTAGACCCACAACGTTTGGCATGGCTCGAAGACAAAATTAGCGAAGCACAACGTTTGGCGCGTAAACATAAAATCATGGCGCATGAACTGCCTACCCTGCATCAAGAGTTTTCTGTTGAACAACAACATTATCAACAGGCTCAAGACCTTAGTGCCTTAGAACAAGCCGTTGAGCAAGCAAAGCTGAGTTACCTGAACTCTGCTGAACAATTACGCCAAGCACGTCAAGCCGTTGCACCACAGATTACTGAAAAAGTCACCCAACACTTACGTGACTTAAGTATGCCCAACACCCAATTAAGCTATCAATTTAAGCCGCTTGATAAACCCAATCGTGATGGCTTGGATGATATTGAATTATTGTTTAGTGCTAACTTAGGCCAACAATTACAGCCTTTAGCCAAAATAGCTTCGGGGGGGGAGTTGTCACGTTTTGCCTTAGCGGTACAAGTCATTCAAGCACAACATAGTGCAGTACCTGTGTTGGTCTTTGATGAAGTAGACGTGGGGATTAGTGGTGGCACGGCGGAAGTGGTTGGTAATTTGTTGCGTCAGTTGGGTGAACGTGCGCAAATTTTGTGTATTACCCATCAACCACAAGTCGCGGCTAAAGGTCATAGTCATTGGCAAGTGCAAAAATATACCCAAGATCAAAAAACCTTGAGCCGAGTCATTGAACTCACGCGCCAACAACGTATTGAAGAAATTGCACGAATGTCAGGTGGTTTAACGATTACTCAAGAAACCTTAAAACATGCCGAAAGTATGTTATCAAATATCTCGGACTAAACGGACATTAAGGCTATAACTTTTATGTGCTAAGCCATCATGTCCATAACCAAAATACATTGCCCAAGCATATTCTGTACTTTTATGATCAACAGTTGATGACCAAAAACGACTTCCTAGAGCTTGCATATCCGTAAAAATATCTTCACGAATATGATAATAACGAGACACTTCCGTTGTGAGTAAGCCTCTCAACTCTTCTAAAGTTGGTAAACGCCAATCATAAAAACCACACCAACCTTTGGTATTCACATAACGTAACCAATCTGTAGTATTTTTACCCTGATTGGCAAACCCTTCCCCTCCCTTTAACTCAGGATAAAACCACATCAAATCACTACAATTGGGATATTTTTCTATTAAATTCGTATTAATTGCCCACATCAATTTTGTTTTTTCATCAACAACGGCAGCCCAACTAGCAGCCAAAACACCTAGCTCCTCACCTGATGCACCAATTTTGCGCCAACCACTAAATTGGGCTTCTAATTTATTTAGCATTCTGTCTTCTTTATTTTGGGCAACAAAATTATTAGTTTGGTCAACTACTGCTGCTAAAACATCCTCTTTCAGTACATCTTTCGACTCTGTTTCATTCGCCAAAAGCTTGTGTTTTTGCTTATCTAGTTGTTTACGACGTGCAGTTGATGTTTTTTGTAATACTTGCTGAGCAATACGACAGCTAAATAACTCGGCTAAGGCACTAATATCATCAACTTCAACCACACTTAACAATAAGTCATCATGGGCTTTAATTAAGCCATTAAGTAGTTTTTCTAGCTCTTGTAAACCTTGTTTAAGCGCAACTGCAACTAAACTATAATCACGTCCAGTTTGTGGTGTAAGCAATTTATTTACTAGTCCGTATTCAGGGTTAAAGCCACCGCCTTTAGGCGGTCAGATTTAT
>NZ_CALETI010000152.1 GCF_937920075.1 uncultured Agitococcus sp. | reverse complement strand
TCGGTCTTTTAAATCGTGCATGATATTGCCCTCTGTTTTTTGACAATATACCACAAGGCAAAAAACAGGCAAATAAAAACCCTCCGAAGAGGGTTATTGTAGTTCGCTTAAATATTATGCGTAGCAAGCGACTAATTTTTCAACAGCATTATATACGCGATTTGGGCAACCACCTGCCAATGCCATATCCCAAACGGCTTTATCAACTGCCTTTGCAGCATTGCTACGTTTTGAGTAATCAGCAAACGCTTGCTTTGCTAAAGCTGCTGCCTGTTCTGTTGTCAAAAAATCAACAGTGTTTAATTCTTGAATCATGTTTTGAGTTAAAGTATTCATAATATTCACCTTGTGTTCTGACTAAGCACTATTGCTTGTCTATGAGTTTATTATAGTAGCATTTTCGCTACATTGCAAGCAATTCAAAATTTATTTCTTGAATTTCCTGCATTCTTTTTTGCACCAATGCTTTTAGCTCTGGCAAGAGCCAAGCAGGAACAGGACGCGCACCGCACGCCCATTGTCTAACACGCCTCGAATCCAGCTCAACACCATCTAAATTGATAATTTTTCTAGCTAATTCCTCTTGCCATTTTAAGCCGTACAGCGCACGGCCAATGGTGTGTAGTTCTTCTTTAGTCATTAGATTGCCTCGATTTTCAATGTTGTGTTTGTGATGTACTCAATATCCCAATCTTCATCGTCAGTTGCTTTCAGGTGTGTAATTTTGGCGTTAAGAGCATCAACAACCATCTCTTGATTAACTGTTGTGAAAGCATGAAAGTTAAATTTCACCTCACCTGTTTTTACATCAATATAACCAATCTCGTCATCAAATGTAGTGCCAAAGCGAGCATCAACAACATTTAACACTTTGAAGTACAAACGATGATTTCCGCTTTTTTTCCATACATTGACAGATACATTGACGATTGCTTTTGGTGCTTTGCTTTCAGCGATAACGATTTTTAACGCTGCACCAAAAGTAACGCGATAAGATTCACCTGCAACATGGACGCTTTTAGCTAATTTGTGGGCTGCTTTGAAGATTTGAGACTTGTTCATTTTATTTCACCTTGTGATTCTTGCTAGACACTGTGTCTTGCCTGTATGACTTTATTATAGTAGCATTTTCGCTACAAGTAAAGCACTTTCTTGATTTATTTTTAATTATTTTTCGCATAAAAAAGCCCCTGCTGTAGGGGCATAAAAAACGTCCTTGTACTGGCATGTTTAAACAAAATTACGCGAACCTTTGCCATCAATAATCAAAACTTGTTTACGATTTCTTGAGCTAAACGAAATATGCACCCAACTATCAAACTCTAATATCAATTGGTCAAACTCAATATTTGATTGTTTAATTAACTCAACAATTTGACGCGGTGTATGTTCTGTTGTTTTAAAATCGACTGCTTCGCCCTTTAAGTGCTGACTATTATCACTAGAGCCAATCGCACGATTAACCGCTAATGACCGATAGCCGCTGGTAACAATAACAGGACAATCAAGTAATTCACGTACTTTGTCAAGTTGTTGCGCTGTGTTAGTTAACGATTTTAACTCTTTAGGCGGCGGTGCATTTGTATATTTTAAACGCTTGGCAGTCTCGCTAAACGTTAATTCATTGTATGTAAAATACTTTGACAGCTTCATTTTAAATCCCATTCATTGCCGAAGTTGACGCATTAATAACAAGGTTTTTCGCGTCTGTATCAAACCAAGCCTTTTTCTCTAACTCTTTCACGAAGCTATCTAATTCTTGATGACTGGCGAATTTAAGGTTTTGCTGTAATAACACTTTTTGAGTTAAACCGCTTGTGACTATTAAAACATTGTGCATTATATCAATGCTTACACCTTCAAACATGATAGCCACCCTCAATTTTTAATCAAGATTAGCTTATTTATCGTAACATTCAAGAGCCAAAACAATACCAATAACAAAATTACAAATAGAGCGACACCAAACATTAATTCCATTTAAACCAACTCACTAACCAATTTAACAACATCATCAATATTACGCACGATGGCAACTTGACCGCGCCACTCATCATGCCATTTGATTTGCTCAGGCGTTAATTTAGCTTTGCCACCGTCTTTAACTTCGACTAACAAATTAACACCACCACGACCAATCAACAAATCAGGTACACCGCTACCGACGGTATGCAGATGCTGTACAGAGAATCCCATTTTACGAAAAGCATCTACAATTTCAGCTTGATTTTTATCGACTTTAGCTGCTCTCATTTTCTAGTCTCAAGCCAAGTCAAATACTTATCCAAAAACGCATAATGTTGTTCAGGTTTGCCAAAAAACTTGCCACCACCTGACATATCAACCGTAAAGTTGACGCTGTTTGGTTCACTAATGCCTGTTACATATTTGAATTGAACAATGCCTTGTAACAAAAACACATCGGGCAAAGCGTTGATTCTTGCAATAAACTCAGGACTCATAAATTACTCCCATCAATACTCATACACGCCTCGCCACGTTCACCAATTGAGCCAAAATCTAAAAGTGTTTTAATGTTTTCAATTT
>NZ_CALETI010000151.1 GCF_937920075.1 uncultured Agitococcus sp. | reverse complement strand
TTTAATTTGGGCAATTACTTTAGGCGTTTGTGGTGGCTTGTTTATTTGGCAATATCGCCATTGCCATGACCGCCAAGCGCAACATTGCACCGAGTCTTTTTTGCATAATCATAAAGTGGGTATGGTGATTTTTTTAGGTTTGGTGTTAAGTTTGGTGTTTAAGATTTAGTTTTTTGTTGAAGAAAGTCCGTAGATTACGGATTTTCCTCCTCAGTTTTTTCTGCTTGTAACGCCCTAACATAACCATAAACACAAGCAAACACACACAACCAAGTACAAATAGTAAAAATATTTAAGCCTTTTAGGACTTACGCATTGACAAAATTTTTCACTTAAAAATCAAAAAGTTAAAACGTTTGAGTTTCAACCAAAATATAAGCATTAACCTATTGATTTTAAATTAAATCTAAAAAGATAGTGCATAAGTCCTATACAAGCTTATCACGCCTCAACCTCCTCCTTATCTTATACAGTTTAACTCTTGTCTGCGATTAAAAAAACACCACTATTTGTTTTTCAACAACTACGCTTTACGCCATTTTTTGTCACATTTCTGTCATAATCCGCCTCCCAAATTCATCTGAGAAATCCATCGTGAACATCAAAGATATTCATAAATTGGAACAAGCCACCAAAAAAGGCCGCACTGAGCTATTTCGTTTAGGCTTAGGCTTAATTTTTATGGTGGGTGTTATGCTGTATGCCTCCGCCAAAGGTGTTGTGGGTAACGAAGGTACGCTAGTGATTGTCATAGCAGCCGCGATTGGTGCTTATATGGCAATGAACATTGGTGCTAATGATGTCGCCAATAATGTTGGTCCTGCGGTTGGCTCAAAAGCCTTAACGTTATTTGGTGCTTTAGTGATTGCAGCTATTTTTGAGGCAGCAGGTGCGTTAATTGCAGGTGGAGAAGTAGTCGGTACAATCCGAAATGGCATTATTAACCCTAACTTAATTACTGATTCACAAACCTTTGTTTGGATCATGATGGCGGCTTTATTAGCAGCAGCATTATGGTTAAATGTGGCAACCGCTATTGGTGCACCTGTCTCCACAACACATTCTATTGTTGGTGCAATTATTGGCAGTGGTATTGCAGCCAGTGGTATGGATATCGTTAATTGGGGCAAAATGACTGAAATTGCTGCCAGTTGGGTCGTTTCACCTGTATTAGGTGGTTTAGTCGCTGCAGCAATGTTGTACTTTATTAAAAGAACCATTATTTATCAAAGCGATATGGTGGGTGCTGCACGTAAAATTGTGCCGTGGTTAATTGCTTTTATGGGCTGGACATTTGGCACGTATCTTATACTCAAAGGCTTAAACCGCGTTTGGAAAGTCAGTTTTTTAGACGCGAGTTTAATTGGCGTGGGCATCGCGGTGTTATTATTTTTATTTACACGGTGGAGACTAAGTCAATTTAGTCCCCAACAAGATGCCAAACAAAGTGTTAATCAATTATTTACTATTCCACTCATTTTTGCTGCGGCCTTATTAAGTTTTGCACATGGCTCTAATGATGTTGCTAATGCCGTAGGCCCTTTAGCAGCGATTGTTGACGTTTATAGTTCTGTTGACCATATTGTTCATAAAGAAGCGGCTATTCCCATGTGGGTGATGGTGGTTGGTGCATTAGGTATTTCTTTAGGTTTGGCTTTATATGGCCCTAAAGTCATTAGAACAATTGGCTCTGAAATTACCGACCTTGACCAAACTAGAGCATATTGTATTGCTATGTCAGCAACAATTACCGTGATTATTGCTAGTCAAATGGGAATGCCTGTCAGCTCGACCCATATTGCCGTTGGCGGGGTATTTGGTGTTGGCTTTTTACGTGAATATTTAAAATATAATTACGATAAAATGATCGCTCAAATCAAGGCTCATCATCCCGAAGGTGACCAAGTCGCTATAGATGCCTTTTTAGCCAAATTTAATAAGGCCTCTATTGATGAAAAAGGCGTTTTATTAAGAGAGTTAAAAGCGCAAGCCAAAAGACAAATGGATCCTGCCCATTTTTCTAAAGCAGAACGCAATGCCCTCAAAAAAGTTTATCGTACCCAATTAGTACAACGCTCACAATTGTTACGTATTGCTGCTGCGTGGGTGATTACTGTACCCGCAACAGCATTAATGGCTGGATTAATTTTCTTTATTATTAAAGGCGTAACAGCAAGCTAAACACTATCTATTGAATTTTTAAACTAAAGGCTGTTGTGAAAACAACAGCCTTTTTATTTTCATCATCATTTGTATTTGTCATAATACTGCAACACGTTTGTCATGTAATAGCCTCAAACAACCGACTCAAGACTCTTATTAGCCTAGTCGTCTTAAGTACGAGGAAAAGCTCCATGAAAAGTGACCGTATTTTAATTGTCGATGACGAAGCCGCCATTCGTGAAATGATTAGCATCGCCCTCGATTTAGCAGGTTTTGATACCATTGAAGCCGAAGATGCCTTACAAGCTCACCATAAAATTGTTGATGAACGCCCTAGCCTTGTTTTATTAGACTGGATGTTACCTGGTATGACTGGTGTAGAATTGTGCCGTCGCTTAAAACGAGATGAAACACTTAACGAAATTCCTGTGATCATGCTCACTGCGCGCGGTGACGAAGATCATAAAATTCAAGGTTTAGACTCAGGTGCAGATGACTACATTACCAAGCCTTTTTCAACACGCGAATTAGTGTCTCGCATTAAAGCAGTATTACGTCGTTCTTCTGCCCTCAGTGCCGAAAAAGTGATTGAAGCCGAAGGCTTAAAACTAGACCCCGTTAGCCATCGTGTTACTGCCAACGAAAACCCCATCGAAATGGGGCCAACAGAATATCGTCTGTTAGCCTTTTTTATGAGCCATCAAGAACGTGCTTATTCGCGCGCTCAAATGCTCGATCAAGTTTGGGGTGGTAATGTTTATGTTGAAGACCGAACCATTGATGTGCATATTCGTCGTTTACGCAAAGCCTTAGAGCCGTTTGGCTATGATCGTTTTATTCAAACGGTACGTGGAACTGGTTACCGTTTTTCTCTTAAAGCTGACAAACAGGATATTGTGTGACTGCACTGCTTAAAGCTGAACTGTCGAGACTCGCTTATTTATTAGCTGCTTTTGCTGTCATCGGCTGGTTTGCTAATAGCACGGTCTCTTTTTTATTTGTTGCCTTAGCGGTTTATTTAGGCTTGCACTTACGCAATCTTCATAAACTGCATCATTGGTTAAAAAGTAATCCCCAAGATTATCCGCCTGAATTAACAGGAGTTTGGGAAGATATTGCTCAAAACATTTATCGCTTACAAAAAAAAGAAAAAGAAGCTCAGCTTAATTTAATGGGCATTATTCAACGTGCACGTGAATCTGTTTCGGCATTAGATGAAGCCATCGTGTTGGTTGATGGATATGGTAATTTAGAATGGTGGAACAGCGCGGCTGAACGCTTGTTAGGTTTTAAAGATGGCACAGATCATGGCAAAGCCATTACCAATTTAATTCGTGACCCTGCTTTTATTCGTTTCTTTGAAAAAGGCACTGCCAAAGACGCACTAAAACTGCCGTCTTGGATTCAGGCAAACCATTATTTGCAATACGAAATTACTCGCTTTGGTGATAATGATCGTTTATTAATTGCCTATGACATCACTCGCCTGCATCAATTAGAACAAATTCGCAAAGACTTTGTGGCTAACGTCTCGCATGAACTACGAACACCTTTAACGGTATTAAGTGGTTATATCGAAACGTTTATTGATAATGATGAGTTTCCAGCAAGAATTAATCGTGCATTCTGTCAAATGCAACAGCAAACCAAACGCATGAGTAATTTGGTCAATGACTTATTGTTATTGTCTCGATTAGAAAGTGACAACATTAAACAAGAAGCCAAACCCGTTAATATGACTAATTTGTTGGAGCAGCTACGCCAAGAAGCCTTAGCCTATGACCCCGACAAACAACATGCGATTATGGTACATATTGATAGTCCTTTGCAGCTCATGGGTATCGAAAACGATTTGCGTAGTGCCTTTTCTAATTTAATTACTAATGCCATTAAATACACGCCTGCGTGTGGTGCGATAACGATTCGTTGGAGTAATGATGAGAAATACGCCTATTTAAGTGTGCAAGATAATGGTATTGGCATTGAGCCACAGCATATTCCGCGTTTAACTGAGCGTTTTTATCGAGTCGATGCTGCGCGTAGTACAGCTACAGGTGGCACTGGTTTGGGTTTAGCCATTGTTAAACATGTGCTGCTACAACATAAAGCAATTTTAAATATCAGTTCAAAATCCAATGTTGGCTCTACATTTACTTGTGTGTTTCCTAAAAGTGCATTGGTGTAATTTACCAAATCCCTGCATCTAAACCTGCGGCCATATACAAACCTAATTCTTCGGCCTGTGCCAAAAACTCATCCTGCCATTGACCGCGTAAAATCAAGACCTCGTGAACTTGTCGCCACCGTAACCCTGTCAAAATAGTATCAATGGCGCGACGTGTGCCTGTACCATCATGGCCTGCTCTAATGACAATAGCACAAGGAAGTCCTTGTTTTTCCTCTAAAATAGGATAATAACAACGATCAAAAAAATCTTTTAATGCACCACTCATATAGCCTAAATTTTCGGTGGTAAACAAAATAATTGCCTGACAGGCTCGAATATCATCGGCAGTTGCTGCTAATGCTGGTTTATAAACCACATCAACATCTTGAATATCGGGATGATTAGCCCCTGCTAACATTGCTTTTAACACAGCTTCAGTATTTGCTGAAGGTGTATGCGCCACAATTAACAGGGTTTTACGGGACATAAATAGCTAGCACCAAGCATTTACGCTTGACCATCAATACGTTTTTTTAAGGCTTCATCACTAATATGACGGACATCTGTACCTTGCACCAAATAGACTAATTGCTCAGCCACATTACGCGCATGATCGCCAATCCGCTCTAAACTACGTAAGACCCACATCACATTCAACACACGAGCAATATAACGCGGATCTTCCATCATATAAGTCATTAAGGCACGCGTTGCCGTTTTGTATTCTAAATCGACTTCACGATCAGACTGCATCACTCTTAAAGCTTGCTGTACATCTAAACGCGCAAACGCATCTAAAGTATCATGCAACATGACACGAATTTGATTACCAATATGACGAGTTTCTACATAACCGCGTGGTGACTCACCCTCTTCACATAAAACTTGGGCATAACGCGCAATTTTAGCGGCTTCATCACCAATACGCTCTAAATCGATAATTGCTTTGCTAATGGCAATAATCATTCGTAAATCGGACGCAGCAGGTTGACGACGTGCTAATACTTTAACCAATTCATCATCCAAATTTTTTTCCATGCTGTTAATTTTTTTATCATCAGCCTGCACAACTATCGCTAATGCGGAATCTGCATCCAACAAGGCATGAATCGCATCCGTTACTTGTTTTTCGACCAAACCACCCATTTCTAAAAAATGGGTACGAATATCTTCTAATTCAGCATTAAACTTTTGCGAGATATGGTGGCCATAATCTTCTTTACTAGCGGGCATAATGGTGTCCTCAAAATAGTTATTTTTTTGCTAGAGAGCCTTTAACACTCTAGCAAAAAATACGATGTCATTAACGATAATTGCTTTGCAAAAAAGACACCAATTAACCATAACGACCTGTAATATAGTCTTCGGTTTGTTTATTGGTTGGGTTAGTAAACAAGGTATCGGTATCGCCATGTTCAATCAATTTACCCAAGTACATAAAGGCTGTGTAATCAGACACACGCGCTGCCTGTTGCATGTTATGGGTAACAATCAAAATAGTAAAACGATCACGCAACTCATGAATCAACTCTTCGATTTTTAAGGTCGAAATCGGGTCAAGCGCCGAAGCTGGCTCATCAAGCAATAACACTTCTGGCTCAATAGCAATGGCACGCGCAATCACCAAACGTTGTTGTTGACCACCCGATAAACCTAAAGCAGAGTCATGTAAACGATCCTTTACCTCGTCCCATAAAGCTGCGCCTTTTAATGAGTGTTCGACCACATCATCCAACACACTCTTTTTGTTAATACCCTGCAAACGCAAACCATAAGCCACGTTTTCATAGATAGATTTTGGAAAGGGATTGGGCTTTTGAAAGACCATTCCTACTCTTCTTCTAATAGAGACAGGATCAACCGCACTATCGTAAATATTTTCCCCGTCGAGCAGGACGGTGCCAGTGACTTTAGTATTGGGAGTGAGTTCATGCATGCGGTTAAGGCAGCGAATAAAAGTGGATTTGCCACAGCCGGAGTGGCCAATCAGCGAGATGAACTCCCCTTGGGCAATGTCCAGATTGACGTTCTGCAGGGCGACAAAGCGGCCTTTTTTGGTGTCGAACGCCATGCCGACTTGTTCCAGGTGCACGTATCGGTTATCCATTTTCCCTCTCCCTGCGCAAATCAGTTGTACTGGAAGCGACGCGCCAGCATCATCAAGCCTTGCTCCAGCGCCAGGCCAATCAGGCCCACCACGAAGATGGCGACAATGATGTGCTCCACATTCAGGTTGTTCCATTCATCCCACACCCAGAAGCCCAGGCCCACGCCGCCAGTCAGCATTTCTGCCGCCACAATCACCAGCCAGGCCACGCCAATCGACAGACGGATGCCGGTCATCAGGTGCGGCAGCACCGAGGGGAACAGAATGGTGGTGAACACTTTCCATTCCGACAGCTTGAGCACACGGGCCACGTTCAGGTAATCCTGCGGCACGGTGGATACGCCAGCGGCGGTGTTCAAAATAATCGGCCAG
>NZ_CALETI010000150.1 GCF_937920075.1 uncultured Agitococcus sp. | reverse complement strand
TTTCCCTACACGACGCTCTTCCGATCTTGCTTCTGCCACTGAGAATTTACGTCAAGAAATTACTGCAATTTTAAGTATTGCCAATAAAGATAAAGATGAAGTTGTTGTCAATTTAGAAAGTCCAGGTGGTATGGTGCATGGTTATGGGTTAGCCGCATCACAACTAGCAAGACTCAGAGACCATCAATTACCGCTAACTATTTGTGTGGATAAAGTAGCTGCCAGTGGTGGTTATATGATGGCTTGTTTAGCCAATACCATTATTGCAGCACCGTTTGCAGTGATTGGTTCGATTGGTGTGGTGGCTCAGTTGCCTAATTTTCATCGCTTATTAGATAAATGGGATATTGATTACGAAGTTTTAACCGCAGGCGAATATAAACGTACTTTAACCATGTTTGGTAAAAATACTGATGCAGGTCGTGAGAAATTTATCGCGGACTTAGAAGATACCCATAACCTATTTAAAGAGTTTGTTACTGATTATCGTCCACAATTGGATATTGAAAAAGTGGCAACAGGTGAGCATTGGTATGGTAAACAAGCTCTAGGTTTGGGCTTGGTTGACAAGTTAATGACTAGTGACGAATATTTAATGAGTTTAAGTAAAACGGCTGATGTATTTGCGGTGCGTTTTATTCATAAACAAAACTTTATGCAAAAAGTCGGTTTAACAGCGAGCAATACTTTGGATAATGTGTTGTTAAAATGGTGGGAACGTTTAACCCAAAAGCCTAAGTTTTAATATGACTCGTCACCTCAACCCCAAAAAACTACTGCTGTCCAAATGGACAGCAGTGAGTCCACAACAACAAGAAAAACATTTTTTAGTCACCCAAATTGCCAATAATTCCACGCCAATAGCAGAGCGTGATTTGATTATCTTAGAAGCCGTTATGACCAAAAATGCTTATCGTATCGATTGGCATCAGTTATTAGATGAAGCCACATGGCGACAAGGATGGCATTAATTAACGCCTGATGATTGCCACAAGGAGTCTGTAGATGACACCCGCCCGCCATAAAGCCTTGATTAAACAATGGCTCAGCCAAAAACACATTGCCCCTGATAAAACCGAACAAGCCTTAGCTGTTGCAACAGTTACACCACCAGCCTCAGCATGGTTTGGTTTTTTAGATCGATTGTTGTTAAGTAACGGGGTTGGTTTAATTTTAATTGGACTGATTTTTTTCTTTGCCTTTAATTGGCAAGAAATCACTCGTTTTCACAAGTTTGCGATGTTAGAGCTGCTAATTGTTGGCACTTTAGTGGCTCATTATAAATTTGCCGCAAAAGCGAATGCTAATTATTTGATTTTGGTCGCTTCGGTTTTATTGGGCGTATTATTGGCTTTTTATGGTCAAACCTATCAAACAGGTGCAGATACGTGGCAACTATTTGCGATGTGGGCGTTATTAATTAGCCCTTGGGTATTGTTAGCAAGATTTGCAGCGTTATGGATGTTATGGCTCATTTTAGCTAACTTAAGCTTAGTGCTCTATTATCAAGTGTTTCATGGTTTATTTGGACTGGTATTTAGTGGCACAGCCATGCAATGGGCGTTGTGGTTATTTAATACCTTGGCTTTGATTATTTGGGAATTTGCCGCCAAGCGTTACTCATGGTTAAGCCAAAGTCGTAGTCAAGTGCGTTTATTAGCCATCGTTACTCATTTTAATATGGTCTGGCTGATGATTGATTTTATTTTTAGTCATGGCTTTAGAGATTTTTATCTGCCCATCATCTATTTGGCATGGTTAGCAGCTTTTTATGGCTATTATCGTTATCAACAACTTGATGTTTTTATGCTGGCTGGTGTTAGTTTAAGCGTGATTGTTATTTCAACTGCATGGTTTTCAGATTTGTTATTACAAAGCAAAGATGGATTTGCCTTGCTGGTCATTGGTTTATGGATCATGTTTAGTTCAGGGTGGGCAGTTCGTCATTTAAAAGCAATCGCACAGGAAGTTCCACATGAGTAATCAGCATGATGCTGCCTTATGGCAAAAACTACAGGAAGCGGGGTTGGTGCAAGGCGATATGCCAAACACGGACATAGAAAATCACCCTTGGTATCTACGCAGTTTGCAAGGCTTTACTGGTTGGTTTGCCGCTTGGTTTGTTTTGGCTTCTATTTTTGCTTTGTTTTATAAAGTGCTTGAATACAAAGAGTTGGCGTTAGTATTTGGTATCGCAACGCTATCAGGTGCATATTTTATTTATCAAAAAGCACAAAAAAGTGATTTTATTGGTCAGTTTGCCTTAGCAATTAGTTTAACAGGCCAAAGTTTATGTATTTATGCGTGGCGTGATTTATTACACGACCCCATAGGCTGGTGGTTAATTGCCTTAATGTCGGCCTGTTTAGTGTGGTTAATGCCGTCTTTTATTCATCGTTTTTTATCAAGCTCAATGGCAATTGGCGCAATATTACTGGGTTGTATGGATTGGCCAATTGTGTGGTTGTTGCCCAGTATTGTGGTGGTGGCAATGGCTGCCGTTTGGTTAGCAGAAAGTAAATGGTTGATACACAGTGATCGAGTACGTCCAATTGCTTATGCATTAACCATTAGTGCGTTGCAAATTCATAGCTTAACGCTGTTAGGTGTTAATGGTTTAGGCCAGTTGATACATGGCCGTGATTTACCCGCAGGTAGCTTCTTATTGGCGGTTAATGAAGTGTTGTTGGGTTTTGCCCTAGTTGCAACGGTAGGCATGCTATTAAAGCGTTATCAAATTGGCTATCAACAACCACAAGCATGGTTGGCCTTATTGTTGGCGACGGTGCTGGCTTTAGTTTCACAACAGGCAACAGGTTTGGCAGTGGCGTGGATTTTGATTGTCATTGGTTTTGCCAATGGCCATCGGGTGTTGTTGGCCTTGGGCGTTTTTGTTTTTTGGGGATATTTGGCGCGTTATTATTATTTTTTAAATTGGACATTATTAGACAAGTCATATTTGTTAATGGCAACAGGCGCATTTTTGTTGATTGTTCGTCAAATTGGCCAGCGTTGGAGGCAACACCATGAATAAATATGCGGTAAGCGCGATTGGTTTATTGATTTTAATTGGCGTAAATGGGTCTATTTGGCAAAAAGAGCAAGTATTAAGCAACGGCCAAACGGTATTTTTAACTTTAGCGCCTGTTGATCCTCGCTCAATTATGCAAGGCGATTATATGCGTTTACGCTTTGAACTAGAAAGCCAAGTACGCGCCCAATTGCCTCAAGACCAAACTGAAAATAGTCAGGGCTTTGTGTTGGTTAAATTGGATGACAAGGGGATTGCTCAATTTATTAACTTGCAAACAGAACCAACGATTATTGAGCCTCATACAGCCGCTTTGCAATATCGTGTTCGTGAGGGAAAAATTAAATTTGCTACTGATGCTTTTTTCTTTGAAGAAGGGCAAGGTGATATTTATGCCCAAGCTAAATATGGGGAGTTTAAAGTGGCAGAAAACGGAGAGTTATTATTAACTGATTTGCGTGGTGAAAGTTTAATAAAACTCAATAAAAAGGCTTTGGATTAACAAAGCCTTTAGGGTTAATATGAAAAAATTACTTCTCTAATTGCCACTGCAAAATAACTTTAATCATATAGCCAACAAAGCCTACAGATAAGGCTAAAAATAGCGCAAAAGTACCTGTTTTGCCTGCATTAGACTTTTTGGCAATATCCCAAATAATAAACATTAAAAATAAAATAACGGCAGGAATACCTAATTGCATTCCCCATTTGGTTAACATTTCATCAGTCATCTTTGTATCTCACTAAGAATTTAATAAGGCTCTTAAATTGGCTAAATGGGCGTTACCAATGCGCTTTTTCTCTTGCGGAGATTTTTGGCTGCGTCGTCCTTGCCATTGTAATTGGTCAGCAGGCAATTCTTCTAAAAAGCGACTTGGCGTAGTGCTTTTAAAATCTGCCCCCGATTTGCGCCGTTCGGCTAAGGTAATGGTTAAGGTTTGTTTGGCTCGAGTAATACCTACATACATTAACCGCCGTTCTTCCTCAACGGTATCAGCATCAATACTATTGCGATGGGGTAGCAAATCTTCTTCCAAACCAATCATATACACATGAGGAAATTCTAAGCCTTTGGCCGCGTGTAAAGTCATTAATTGCACGCGGTCACTATCGTCATTTTCGGCTTGCTGTTCGAGTAAATCAATTAAAACTAATTTGCGAATAATCGCTTCGATATTTTTGTCATTTTCATCGTCAGCTTTATTCAACATATTTTGAATAGAGTTCAGCAAGAAATTGATATTTTCTATACGTGCTTCTGCACCTTGAGGCGTGGGTGCTGTTTCACGAATATAATCTTCATAGGCAATATCGCTTAATAATTGGCGAATTTTTGGCACAGGGTCGGTGTTATCTAAAATCGCTTTGCTGTGTTCTTCGAGCCACGTACCAAATTCATGCAAACTAACCACTGCTTTTTTTTGTCCCAAATGTGCAGCTAAGCCTAACTCTGTGCAAGCCATTAATAAAGACACGCCACGACTTTGGGCATAAACGCCTAATTTTTCTAAAGTAACAGGGCCAATCGCACGTTTTGGTGTATTAATAATGCGTAAAAAAGCACTGTCATCATTAGGGTTAATAATCAGGCGTAAATAACTCATCACATCTTTGATTTCGGCACGTGCATAAAAGGATGTGCCACCTGATAATTTATAAGGCACTTGCAGTTCACGTAATTGAGTTTCAATGGCTTTGGCCTGAAAATTACCTCGATACAAAATGGCATAATCTTTAAAGGTGCGGCGATTCATTAGCTTATTATTCACTAAATCATTAGCGACATATTCGGCTTCTTGACGGTCAGTTTCGCAAGTCACTACCCGAATTAAATCGCCTAAACCGTGTTGACTCCATAACTTTTTTTCAAAAACGTGGGGATTATTGGCAATCACCGAGTTGGCTGCATTTAAAATCCGTCCCATAGAGCGATAATTTTGCTCAAGTTTAATGACTTTTAAATTGGGGTAATCTTTGGTGAGTTCCAACATATTTTCGGGACGCGCACCACGCCACGCATAAATACTTTGATCATCATCACCCACGGCGGTAAAACGACCACGCACACCCACTAATAACTTGACTAATAAGTATTGGGCGGTGTTGGTGTCTTGATATTCATCCACCAACATATAATGCACTTTACTTTGCCATTTTTCTCTAATGGCCTGATTTTCTTGCAAGATATGTGTGGGTAGGGCAATCAAGTCATCAAAATCTACAGCGTTATAAGCGCGTAAATGGCGTTGATAGGCATCATAAAGATGGGCTGCAATCAAATCTTCTTTAGTTTCAGCAACACTCACTGCTTGAACAGGCGCGATTAAATCATTTTTCCAATCAGAAATCTTTTTGCTAATCCATTTTAATGCTTGTTTTTGGTCAGCTTCAGGACTGTTATCTTTGTGCATTAAATCGGCCAATAAACGTTGGCAATCGTCTGCATCTAAAATAGAAAAATTATTTTTTAAACCACAAGCCTCTAATTCTTGGCGAATCATGGTCAAGCCTAAGGTATGAAAAGTGGAGACGGTTAAGCCTTTGGCTTCTGCCCCATTAACTAATTTGCTAACCCGCTCTTTCATTTCTTTTGCGGCTTTGTTGGTAAAGGTCACCGCAAAAATACGATTGGCTTTGATGCCACATTCGGTAATTAAATAGGCAATCTTTTTGGTAATCACTGAGGTTTTGCCCGAGCCTGCACCCGCCAAAACTAATAATGGGCCATCAATATATTTAGCGGCTTCTTGTTGACGCGGATTTAGGTTATTCATGGTGGGTATGCAGTTTAGAAAAAGGGAAGGCGTGCTATTTTACGAAGAAGGTGGGGCAGGTGCAAATAAACTTTATAGGGTTTGTAACAAAAACGGAGGCATTTAAAAAATGCCTCAATTTAGAGATTTTATTTCCACCAAGGATAAAATTCAGGCATTTGACTGGCTTTGCCTGTAAATTCAGGGGCACGTTTTTCTAAAAAGGATTTTACACCTTCTTTGCCATCTTCAAGACTGGTGTAAAACATCGCCAAAGAGTCTACTTTATGAGCTTCAATGGGATGTGTTTGTGCAGCATTGCGATACATCATTTGTCGAGCAAAGGCGATAGCAACTGGTGAACGATTATCTATAAACTTATGGGCGAGTTTATAAGCTTCTTCTAACAAGGTTTCTGGGCTATAAACCGCTTTGACTAAACGGCCTTGTTGAGCTTCTTCGGCAGTTAAAATATCACCACTATACACCCATTCTAAAGCTTGACTAATGCCCACAATACGTGGCAAAAACCAACTTGAACAGGCTTCTGGTACTACGCCAATTTTGCCAAAAACAAAACCAATCCGTGCTTTAGAGGAGGCTAAACGAATATCCATTGCCAAGGTCATGGTTGCACCAATGCCTACGGCTGCGCCATTAATCGCACCAATCACAGGCTTTTTGCAATCAAAAATAGCCAAGGTGACACGACCACCTGTATCTCGTACCCCTGCAATCATGGTCTCATCATCTAAGCGTTGTTCCATATCCGCTGTTGTCGGTTGTAATTGTTCATTTAAACCAAAGACATTACCTTGTTTGCTTAAATCCATGCCAGCACAAAAAGCTTTGCCTGCGCCTGTTACGACAATCACGCCAATATTGTCATCTTCGCTGGCCGTTTTAAAGGCGTGTTCTAATTCATTGGCCATTTCAACAGTAAAGGCATTCATTTGTTCGGGACGGTTGAGTGTAATCGTCAAAATACGGTTTTCGACTTGATATAAAAGGGTTTGATAAGTCATGTTGTTATTTGCTCCTAAAAATCACTTAACTGAGTTGCTTATACTGGTACTTTGGTGCTTAAATCAAGCCCATTTTTAGTTTAAATTGAGCATAAATGATGAATGTCTTGATTATTCACGCCCATCCTGAAGCAAAATCCTTTAATACGGCATTAATGCAGCTTGCGACAGAGCAATTAACTGCTGCTGGTCATCAAGTACAGGTGTCCGATTTATATGAGATGAATTGGAATCCTGTGGCTTCTGCTAACGATTTTGCCCAGCGCAAAAATCCTGAGTATTTGGTGTATGCCTTAGAACAACGTTATAACTACGAACAACAAGCAATTGCACCTGATATTGCGGCTGAGTTAGAAAAGTTAAAAGCAGCGGATTTGGTGATTTTTAACTTTCCCTTATATTGGTTTTCTGTGCCTGCGATTTTAAAAGGGTGGATTGACCGCGTGTTAATTTCGGGGGTGTGTTATGGCGGAATGCGTTTTTATGACCAAGGCGGCTTAAAAGGTAAAAAAGCTTTAGTGACTTTAACCTTGGGTGGCCGTGAGCATATGTTTGGTGAAAAAGCTATTCATGGCGAGTTGGTGGACGGTATGTTACGTCCCTTGTTGCGTGGCACATTGGCTTATGTGGGTTTTGAGGTGTTGCCACCGTTTATTGGCTATCATGTGCCCTATATTAAACCCGAAGCACGCGAACAAATTTTGGTAGATTATAAAAATTATTTAGCCAATTTAGACAATTTAACGCCATTACGTTATCCAAAAATGGATGAATTTGATGGCAAGTTGTATCCGAAGTAGTCGTAGCTAAAATTATCTATAATGTGTATATTACAATATAAAATACACATTATAGAGTTCAAAAAATGCGTACCAATATTGTGATAGATGATGCTTTAATGCACGATGCTCTAAAAGCCACAGGATTAAAAACCAAAAAAGAAGCGGTTGAGTTGGGGTTAAAAATGCTCATTAAACTCAAGCAACAAGAGTCGATTAAGGCTTTTCGTGGAAAACTGAAATGGGAAGATGACCTTGAAGACATGAGACTCAATCAATGATTCTTATAGATTCAAGTGTTTGGATTGACTATTTTAATGGCCAACCTACGCCATCAGCTAATAAATTAGATAGTTTGCTTGGTGTTGAACCGCTTGCTATTGGCGATTTGATTTTAACGGAGGTATTACGCGGATTTCGTGTAGATACAGACTATCAAACCGCCAAAAAATTATTGCTCACATTAGCTGTGTTTGACATGTTAGGGACAGACTTAGCCATACAAGCCGCCGATAACTTTCGTTTTTTACGCAAGCGTGGCATTACCGTGCGTAAAACAGCAGATGTGATTATTGCCACACATTGTATTGAATATGGCCATTCTCTGTTATTTGCCGATAAAGACTTTTTACCTTTCGTCACCCATTTAGGCTTAAAAGCGGTGACAACAAATACCTAACGCTGTTTTTTACACCTCAATACAAGGAGTGTTATTTTGTTATCCCCCAATCAAATTCGTGCCAATGCGCGTAAATTTAGTCTTGAATGGAAAGACGAAACTCGCGAACGAGCCGAATCTCAAATGCATTTATTGGATATAGAAACGCAACAACAGCAAAAAATTTTAGTGGCTAACTTAGCCGATAACATTGAATTATTTGGTTTTATTTCGGGCTACGAAACTTATTATAGTCTTACAAGAGCATTTAATTAACCTAAAGTCAACTTGATACCAGTCAAGCCAATAACAATAATTAATGCCGCACAAGATAAGCCCCATATAATAGTCTGACGGAGTTCTCGTACAATTTTCTCAGCATCTGATGATACTTCAACTCTTTGATTACTAATAGCTTTTGTAAGTTCATGGGTTAATGTTGTGAGAGTACTTTCTACTTTGGCTAAGTTATCAGCAACCATTTTGTCTGCCGTTTTTTCTAATTGTAGTGCTATGGTTTCAGCTGTTCTTGCCACTGATTCTTCTAACTCTTTGACTAATATATGAGCTTCTGCAAATGATTCAGTTTTTACCTTTTCAGTTAGTTTTTCTATGTCTCCTTGCATTCTTGGATACATTTTATTTTCAAAACGTTTAACAATATCATTAATAATGAGCTGTGTACTCAAAATCCCGTAATCTGGAGTGACAATACCTTCTTCAATACAGGCTTGACAAGCGCGCCCCTTTTTTCCATCTATCGAAAGATAATTTTTCATATAGCCTGCATGGGTTTTACAAACATATTTGTCGCAGCCAATACAAGACTCTATACCTTTTTCGACAGCACAGACATAACATGAATTCGTCATAATAGAAATTTCCAATGTTTTTATAATTGCAAGCACTAAAAATTAAGCTTTTGGGTTTAAATACCTAATTTTAAAACGCCAGTAATCCCATTTTTAGCAATTTTCAGGTTTTCAATGGTGATATTTTGCATGAGTTTTTGAGCTAATGTGGGTAATAGAGGAGTTAACATAGGGTTGATAGGCGTATTACTTAATAAGAGATTGATTTTACTATTAATAGCATTATTAATCGCTTCGGTTGCACCCATAGCAATCAAATCGGCAGTAATAAGTTCTTTTTCAATGGTAACTCCGTTGATATTTTTAAGTGAAAATGCACCAATATCCACACCTAATAATCCACAAACAACTAATTTTACAACGTGAGCTAGCAAAGAAGATGCAATACCTGTGCCGCCAAGCTCTATTTGGTCTAAGCGGCGCATAGTAATGATTTTGGATGTTGGGCTGAGTTCACAATGTTCTAATGCAAGTTTAGTTTTAATATTAAACGTTAATCCAACACCTTCTATAGAAGCGGTCACAACTAAAACATTTTCTTCGCAGCTTAGGACAAGATTTTTGATACGACTATCATCGGTAATAGCCTTTTTTACCATTTGATTTAGCTGAGTCTCGGGTACGTTTAAGGGAATAGTTTTTGGTATGTTTTGTTTAATAAATTCAATGGTTTCTTGA
>NZ_CALETI010000149.1 GCF_937920075.1 uncultured Agitococcus sp. | reverse complement strand
GTTATTTTTAGCTCAGCACCATCAGTAATTCATCCCCAAGCACTCAACAAATCAAAACAAGATCCATGGCTTGAATGGAAAATTAAAAATAAGACTTATCGTGGATTAATTTATAACTGAAGTTACGCAGCCCTTTAAAAAAGCGCTATCACAACAAAAAAAGCAGTCAGAGAGAGTAAACAAATGAACAAAGACATGATAGAACTCTACAGCGACTACCTCATCGCAAGTTTTGGGCAAACCACCGCCACAGGACTTGCCAATCTACTACAAGGGAGCATCTACCATGACAGCATCACCCGCTTTCTAAACAGTGAAACACTCACCGCCAAAGAACAATGGCAACTGATTAAACCCATGCTAAGACAGCATGAAAATGCCACACCCAGCCACAGGCTATCTCATTTTTGATGACACCATACAGCCCAAACCGCACACAAGCGTCGACGACATCAACTGCTGGCACTACGACCACACCCAAAACAAAAATGTTAAAGGCATTAACCTGCTTAACTGTCTGTATCATCGCAAAGATATCGACATACCCTTAAGCTTTGACATCATCACCAAACCCAATGTCTTTACCGATGACAAAGGCAAGGTTAAACGTAAAAGTGATAAAACCAAAAATCAGCGACTGCTTGATATGTTTGATAGGGCAATCAAAAACCAAGTCAAATTCGACTATGTATTAGCCGATTCTTGGTTTTCAGCCAAAGCGACATTCAAACATATTCGTAAAGCTAACAAGCATTTCATCTTTGCGTTAAAGTCAAATCGCTTGGTGGCTTTAACCCCGGATGATAGAGAAAAAGGTAACTTTGTACGTATTGATGAATCTAATTTACCCGATAATACCCCTGTTCACGGCTTTTTAAATGACTATCATGATGAAGTCTTGTTATTACGCCGAGTCTTTACAAACAAGGACGGTTCTACAGGGGTGTTATATCTAGTATGCTCAGATTTGCAATGCGACAAGGATAAATTTATCAACGGCTATCAAAAACGATGGCAGGTTGAAGTGTATCATAAGTCGTTAAAGCAAAATGCCAATTTGGGTAAGTCGCCTGCTCATAGCCAAAGGGCTCGGTTTAATCATATGTTTTTAGCCACGTATGCGGTGTTTAAGCTTGAGTGTTTGAAAATCAAAACCAAGTTAAATCATTTCGCTTTGCGTACGAAGTTACTAATTTCCGCTAATCAGTCGGCTTTTGCCCAGCTTAAGGCTATTAGCGGTGCGTAACTTCAGTTAATCAATAAAAATAGCCCACAAAATACACAGAAGCTGTGTTAAAAACCAGGGCCAAACTTAAGTTATTGTACGCTATTTTATT
>NZ_CALETI010000148.1 GCF_937920075.1 uncultured Agitococcus sp. | reverse complement strand
CACCTCGAGGCCGAGCAGCGCGGCGGCATGCCGCGCCAGCGACGCGACGAGCCTCGGGTGACGTGCGCTGGGCATCACCACGACACCCGCCGGCGACCCGACCCACGAGGAACGCCAGCGCGCGAGCACGCCCTCCACGCCGTCGAGCACTACTACCGCGCCATCGACTACTCGCAGTGCGCGTTCCACCTCGATGCCAAAGTCGATGTGACCTGGCGTGTCGACGAGCGTGATCCCGACCGTCTCCCTTGTGCCGGCGTCTTTGGAGGACGAGGGCTTGGGCCACCAGACGGGGCCCACGGCGGCGGACTGGATCGTGATGCCTCGCTGGCGCTCCTGCTCGAGAAAGTCGGTCACGGTGCTTCCTGAATCGACGTCGCCGGGAAGTGCGGCTGTGCTCCCACTTCCACCGTTCGATGCGAGAGCGTCTGTAAGGTGCAGCAGCCGTTCCGTGAGCGTGGTCTTGCCCGCGTCGATGTGCGCGATGATCGAGATGTTGCGCAGCGCCGCCACGCTCAGACGGCGGGCCCGCAGCGCCGCGCCTACGCCTTGCGGAATGGCATCGTCATCGGCGTAGACGCGCAGGCCGCAGGGCTCGGGCGAGCGCACGCAGACGCGGCCGCGCAAGAGCCCTTCGCGCAGCGCCTGCGGGGTGCGCGAGGGCGCGGCGTTGGGGTGGGTCACCCCGCGGATGCTAGCGCGCCAGGGCGAGGCGGCCGACCCGCGCACCGCAAGGCATGGGCCTCAGGCCTCACTCGCGGGGGCGGTCGGCGTCGGGCAGGGCCTGCACCGCTTGGCGGAAGGCAAGCTGCCCGCCATCGCCGTCAGCGGCCCGTTTGGCGCGGTGAAGGAGCAGTCTTCCGGTCTGTACGCGCAGAAGATGGCGGAGCTGGGCTTTTTCGCGATTGCCTTTTAATAATTCAATACGGCGTAAAGCGCGTTGTAACCGTTTATCTGTACGGACAATCCCCACATAATCCCACATAAAACGGCGTAATTCGTCCCAGTTATGCAAAATAATGACATCTTCATCAGCATGACGTACTTGGCTGTCATCCCACTGAGGACAATTTGGTGGCGGTGGTGTCTTTGTTAAACGCTGTTCAATAGATTGTGCGGCGGCCATCGCAAAGACAAAACATTCTAATAATGAGTTGCTTGCCATGCGATTTGCACCATGTAAACCTGTAAACGAAGTTTCGCCAATCGCATATAAGTTTTCAATATCGGTTTCACTGGCCAAATTAACCATCACGCCGCCACAGGTGAAGTGAGCGGTTGGCACCACAGGAATCCAGTCCTTAGTAATATCAATGCCATATTTTAAGCAAGTTTTATGAATATTCGGAAAGTGACTAATGATAAATTCGGGGTCTTTATGGGTAATGTCTAAATAAACACAACGAATGCCAAGACGCTTCATTTCAAAATCAATCGCACGAGCGACAATATCCCGTGGTGCAAGTTCAGCACGACTATCAAAACGTGGCATAAAACGCTCACCATCAGGTAAACGTAAAATTGCGCCTTCACCACGCATGGCTTCGGTAATCAAAAAAGATTTAGCTTGTGGATGATATAAGCTGGTTGGATGAAATTGATTAAATTCCATATTAGCCACGCGACAGCCAGCACGCCACGCCATCGCAATGCCATCACCCGTAGCAATATCGGGATTACAGGTATAAAAATATGCACGACTTGCACCACCTGTGGCCAAAGCCACAAAGCGTGCTCTAAAACGCTCAACTCGATTATGCTCTTGATTGAGCACATAAGCACCAATCACACGATTGGGTTCTTGCTCCAGCCCAAGTTTTTTCGTGGTTATTAAATCAACGGCCACTCGATTTTCGAGAAGCTGAATATGATCACATTCGTGGACACGTTGAACCAAAGTGGTAGAAATAGCAACCCCAGTAGTATCGGCGGCATGAATAATACGACGATGAGAATGACCCCCTTCACGGGTTAAATGTAGTTGCTCACTATCATCTAAGGTAAAGCGAACCCCTTGTTGCAACAGCCATTGAATCGCTTGTGCACCATGCTCTACTGTAAATGTGACGGTATCTTTGTGACACAATCCAGCACCTGCGACCAAAGTATCTTGTACATGACTGTCTGTGGTATCTGTTTCATCTAATACTGCGGCAACACCACCTTGTGCATAGTAGGTACTGGCTTCGCTGGTTGAAGCTTTGGATAAAACGGCAATTTTTAAATGCTGTGGCAATTTTAACGCCAACGTTAAGCCTGCTGCACCACTACCAATAATCAGTACGTCATAATCAAAGTGTGTCATAGTGTATTCGTCAAACTGCCATTATGCGGTCATAAAGAGAAGATATAGGGCAGAGTATAAAGCAGACTGATTTTGTACAATAGTACAAGTAAGCTATTATCGAACAGTGATTGTATAAATAAGCTGTTTTTTGATCGGATTATCTATGTTAAGACAACAAGCGGTGATTGCTAAAATTGATCAGCAGGGGATTTGGGTCAAAGCTATGCGGCAAAGTGCGTGTGGCAACTGCCAGCAAGAGCGATCCTGTCAGCAAAGCTCTGATTGGCTAAAAAGCTCAAAACAATCAGCATTAATTTTAGTCTCACCAAGTCAATTAGCCGTGAATATTGGTGATCAAGTTGAAATAGCTATGCCAGAACAACAATTGTGGCAAGGATTAATATTTTTATATGTTTTACCTTTAGCGGCATTGACCTTGGGGGCAGTGATCGGTCAATGGTACGCTCAAGAAATGGGGGCAGTGTTGTTTTCGGTTTGTGCTTTTGTTGTGTCTCTAGTCATCATTCACTATACCCAGAAACGACAACACGACAATTGTTTACCAATTATTAGCAAAAAAATAACATAGCTTGAAAAAACTTACACAGCCCCTATAGCGATTATGCAAAATAGTTTTTATCTTTTAGGGCATTCAACTTGCAGTCAGGATTTACAATATGAAAGAACAACAAGCAAAAACAGTGCGTACTTGGTTGGTTGGGGTTATTTGTGCCACAGGGATACAAAGTTCATGGGCCGCAACGGCGGTGATGGATTTTTCTGATCTCGTGGAAAAAAATGCGAAAGCCGTGGTTAATATTAGTGCATCAACCAAAGCAAAAAAACGTAATGCACAGCAACTTCAACAGCAACAAGTTCCCGATATTTTTAGACATTTTTTTGGTGATCAATTTCAATTTGCGCCGCCACAACGTGAAAAACAATCTTTTGGCTCGGGTTTTATTATCTCTAAAGAAGGTTATGTGTTAACCAATAATCATGTAGTTGATAATGCCGATAAAGTAATTGTCAAATTGAATGACCGCCGTGAAGTAGAAGCTGAAGTCATTGGTACAGATGAACGTACCGATGTGGCACTATTAAAAATTAAAGCAGACAATCTGCCTGTCGTTGAAATTGGCAATCCCGATAAATTAAAAGTGGGTCAACCTGTGTTAGCCATTGGCTCTCCGTTTGGTTTTGATTATTCAGCAACAGCCGGTATTGTCAGTGCTAAGTCTCGTGCTTTGCCTAATGAGTCTTATGTCCCTTTTATTCAAACTGACGTAGCCATTAACCCTGGTAATTCGGGTGGCCCCTTATTTAATGCTGATGGTGAAGTAGTGGGGATTAATTCACAAATTTATAGCCGTTCTGGCGGTTATATGGGCTTAGCCTTTGCGATTCCGATTGATGTGGCAATGGATGTGGTTGATCAACTAAAAGACAAAGGTAAAGTGTCGCGTGGTTATTTGGGAGTCGTGATTCAAGATATTGATCGTGACTTAGCGGAAGCGTATGGCTTAGCTAAACCAGCAGGTGCTTTGGTCGCCAAAGTATTGCCTGATACCCCTGCGGAAAAATCAGGTTTAAAAGAAGGCGACGTGATTATTGCGTTTAATGGCCAAGATATTGGTTTGTCTTCTGAATTACCTCAAATGATTGGTCGTGCTAAGGTTGGTAAAAAAGTGCCATTAACTTTATTACGTGATGGTAAAAAAATGGATATTCCTTTTGAAGTCGCCTCTTTACCCGATGACGAAGAAGATTCACCCGAAAAAGCAGCAGAACCTGACTTAAATAGTTTAGGTGTGGGTTTACGTAACTTAAATGACCAAGAGAAAACCCAACTAAAATTAGAGGGTGGTGTATTAGTGTTACGTTTAGCGGAAGATGGTGCAGCCGCCGATGCAGGTTTACGGGCGAATGATGTGATTGTACGTTTAAATAATCAAACCATTAAAGACACACAAGAGTTTATCAAAATTGCCAAAAAACTCCCTGCCAATAAAGCAGTGCCAATTATGATTTATCGTGCAGGTCAGCCACGT
>NZ_CALETI010000147.1 GCF_937920075.1 uncultured Agitococcus sp. | reverse complement strand
TATGTTAATCATGCTGTGGTAGTGGATTATCAATGGTTAAGCCAAGCGCAAATGATGGATGGTTTAGCCCTTGGTGAAAGTACACCAGGTCCATTGATTATGATTGTTGCTTTTGTGGGTTTTGTTGCAGGGTGGCAACAGGCTTTAGGCAATGATCCTTTGCTTAATGCCATGATTGCCTCAAGCTTTGCGACGTTTTTTACCTTTTTGCCGTCATTTATTTTTATCTTTTTAGGTGCGCCTGTGGTTGAAGCCACTCGACACTTACCTAAACTTCATGCACCGTTAACGACTATTAGTGCCGCGATTGTAGGAGTGATCGTTAATTTAGCCTTATTTATGGCCTATCATGTATTTTGGCCTCAAGGTTGGCAACAAACTGGCGATTATTTAGCGATATTGTTATTTGCACTCGCTTTTATTGGTTTAATTCGCTTTAATGTCAGCATAATCTATTTATTAATGATATGCGCCACACTTGGTTTTGTGGTAAAAACTTATTTATGATATTGAGGATTAATGCCTCATCACGATAGAGAGAAATTCATGGAAAACCAACAAACTAGCCTAGAAAATCATAAAATTTTAGTTGTTGATGATGATGTTCGTTTACGTACCTTATTGCAACGTTTTTTAGAAGAGCAAGGTTATATTGTCAAAGCCGTACCTGATTCTATTCAAATGGATAGAACCTTAGCGCGTGAATTATTTTCACTCATGGTCTTAGATTTTATGCTACCCGGTGAAGATGGTTTAGCGATTTGTCGGCGTTTACGTGCCGCCAATAATCATTTGCCAATTATTATGCTCACCGCACGCGGCGCAGATGCCGACCGTATTAGCGGCTTAGATGCTGGCGCAGATGACTACCTACCCAAACCGTTTAATCCACAAGAGTTGTTAGCGCGCATTAAAGCGGTATTACGCCGCCAAGTGCGTGAGTTACCGGGTGCGCCGTCTCAACAAGCCGAAACGGTCAGTTTTGGTGATTGGGAACTCGATCTATCCACCCGTCAATTTCGTAAAAATGGTGAAGATGTCCCTCTCACCACAGGTGAATTTGCCGTTTTAAAAGCCTTAGTACAACATCCGCGTGAGCCGCTCACTCGTGATAAATTAATGAATTTAGCGCGTGGTCGTGAATGGGGGGCAATGGAGCGTTCGATTGATGTGCAAGTGTCACGTTTGCGCCGTTTAATTGAAGAAGACTCCACCAAAGCGCGATATATTCAAACGGTTTGGGGTGTGGGCTACGTGTTTGTGCCTGATGGAAAAGAGTAATCAGCATGGCTTACTGGTGGGCTAAACTTAAACCCAAAAGTGCTGTTTGGCGTACAACCTTAGTGATTAGTATTGTCGTTTTATTTAGCCAATACTTGTCATTGGCCTTTTTTTGGTGGAATTTATATCTGCCAGAAATGCGCCAGCACGCCCACTATGTTGCGGTCAATTTGTCTTTGTTGCGTAATGCCGAAGATGATGTATTACAAAATCCACAAGCCCTCGAAATGCAAGCATGGATCGAAAAAGCAACAGGCATTGAGGTGGTGCGTAACCCCGAAGAGTTTCCCACACTAAAAAGCAAACCCTTTGCCGAGTTTTTTACCCAAGAATTAGAAGAACAATTACGCCGTGAACTCAACGAACCGATAGACGTATATTTTGAATTTAAACCCACCCCTCAATTGTGGATGTATATTCCGTCCATGAAGGATGTGTGGGTGCGTGAGCCTTTACTATTTTTTGCCCAATACAACCCATTTATTATTATTGCTTGGGTGATTGGTGTGCCAATTATGGCCATTATTGCTATTGTGATTTTAGTACGGCAACTAAATCGACCATTAAAACGTTTAGAATTAGCTGCTCGTCGAGTTGCTAAAGGCCAACATGCGACCATGCTCGAAACCAAACGCGGCCCTTCGGAAATTCGAGCAGTGAACGCTGCTTTTAATCAAATGACTCTCGAAATTCAACAAGCTGCCAAAGATAGAACGGTGATGCTGGCAGGGATTTCACACGATTTACGCACTCCCCTCACCCGTTTACGTTTAACAGCCGAGATGATGTCTGATAAAGAATTAGCCGAAGGCATGATTTTAGACATTGAAGACATGGATGCGATTTTAGAACAATTTATTGCCTTTATGCGTGATGGTTCGGATGAAGCCCTTGAGCCGTGTGATATTAATGGTATTTTGTCGGAAGTAGCCGCCCAATTTTCACAACAAACCGCCATTGAATTTGAACCCACCCCACAACTCCCTCTGATTGCCGTTAGACGTACCGCGATTAAACGTTT
>NZ_CALETI010000146.1 GCF_937920075.1 uncultured Agitococcus sp. | reverse complement strand
AACACGCATAAAACATCGTTCCTAGATCATGGTTTCATTATGACATGAACCAATTCAAGCGTCTTGTTTTCAAGTGTTGTTTAAAAGAGGCGATAACATCGCCTCTTAAAGGCTTTAAATATTACCCATAAACAAGCGTTTCATGACTTTTTCTTTGAGGCTATGGGTTTCGTTAAAACCCATACGATCTAAATAACGATGGACTTTGTCATCATCTTCATCTTTAAAAATCGAGCTAACCACCATTTTTAATAATTGCAGAGGATGCTCAGTGCTAGTTTTTAAGGATTGTAAGGCTTTGACAATGTTTAATTCATCTTTGGTAAAGTCTGTACCAAAAGGAAAGCTCGGTAAATGCTGCATAAACGGTTGCAAACGTTCCGCTAAGGCTTCAGGCGTATTGTTGGTATAGGCTTTGGGAATCACATAATCAGCCGATAATTTACCTTTGCTCACTGCCCATTCACGCAATTCTTCTTGGCAACGAGAATCACTGATATTTAATAAGGCTTTAATGATGTCACTGTCATTTTTGCCACGCAAATCGGCAATGCCATATTCGGTAACAAACATATCGCGTAAATGGCGTGGAATGGTAATGTGTCCATAATTTTTGACAATGCTGGAACGTACTTCACCATCAACCATACGATGACTACGCAACATTAATACCGAGCGTGCATCGGGCAATTCATGCGCTTGAGCAACAAAGTTATATTGTCCACCTACGCCACTCACTACACGCCCGTCTTCTAAAGCATCTGATACCGCCGCGCCTGATAAAGTGGCCATCATACAGGTGTTAATAAAACGTGCTTTGACACGTTGAGCACGTTTTAGGTTCTCATCGCCATAACGATCACCATATAACTGGTTAATAAAGGCAATGGTGCTCATATTAATTAAATTGAGTTGATCGTCAGGCATATCACGCAAGGCTTGATAAAAGTCGGCAGGGCCTAAAAAGAAGCCACCGTGCATAATCACGCCATTTTCTAAACGTTGGCCTAAACATAAACTAGCGATCTGTTGACAGGCTTCAGCATCGTCTAAATCACCACTAATTTGTTGCTCACCAACGATTAATACGCCATCTTCAACGCTGCAATCATCGGTAAAAATGCCAAAACGGGTTAATAAGGCAACGTCCTCACCTGTTAAGGGAGAGCTAATTAGACCTTGTTCGCGTAGGGTGTTGAGGGTATCTAAAGAAACAGTTTCGCTAATTAAGCCTTGATTGAGCAGTTTTTGTAAGCCTGTGTGGTTATAGACTTGGCGGCGAATAATATTGGCTTGAATCAGCTTTAAAAAGCCATTAACAAACATTTCGCTACAGCCATACAAGCCTTGTTTAAAGGGGGCTAAGTCTAACTCCGCAGACAGTGGTAAATTGTGGTTTAAGCGGCGAATCATATTTTGGTAAGTGACATTATCACGATCACGCAGCATTAAACCTTGGACAATCGCGTCCCCCAAAGAGCCAATACCGATTTGTAATGTACCGCCATCTTGAACTAAAGAACTTGCATGTAAACCAATGGCATAATCACTTAAACCCACTTTCATGTTAGGGGTGGAGAATAGGGTGTGTGTGCCTGCCGCATCTTCAATAATCATATCAAATTGATCGGCAGAGACTTCGGCATCATTAGGCATAAATGGCAGCTTATGGTTAATCACACCTACGGCAAAAATACGTTCACCTGCCTCTCGACGCGGTTGTAATAAGTCTAATAAATCTTCGCTTAAATCTGGATTACACGATAAGCTATAACGACGTGTGCCATCGGCTTCGTCACGTACCGCAATAGACTGGCAAATGACGTTAACACCGTTGTGTGCCATGTCGCGGGCAATATGGGTATAGTTGCTGTTGATATAGTGTTGTTGAGCATTGGCATTATTGAGCCAATCACCCGATTTTAAAAAGAATTCATTAACACTAATGTTATTGGGAACTTTATTGTTTTTAAGGTCAGTGACATAGTTTAAATCGGGATAATCGCCAAAGACACGTTCAACAAACGGTTGTAAAAAGCGTGTTTCTAAGTCACTGCTAGCCGTTGGTTTGGTTAAGGATAAGGCACTAAAGATATGCAAACATCGCTCAGGCATGCTGCTAATCCGTTGATACATGGCGTTAATAAAAGCATTGGGTTTGCCCAAGCCTAAAGGTGCGCCAAGTCGAATATCGCCATCGATTTTATTAATAATATCAGTGACGGCTTGTTCGATAGAGTTATAGAACTTAACGGACATAACAGTAACTCCTAGAGGAAAAAGATAATTTATTGTGACAGTTTGTTTATAGAGCAAAAACTCTTAATTTTTGTAAGGTTTATGTCTTTGAGCATACCCCAATAGCCTTTTTTGGCAAGAGATTTTTGATGATTAATAAGTTTGATATTTGTGTGATAGAAGAAGAAATAGTATGTCGTGCAGGGTGTGCCGCCTGTTGTATTGCGCCTTCTATTTCTTCGGCTATTCCTGATATGCTAAATGGTAAACCTGCGGGTGTTCCTTGTATTCAATTAAATGAACAAGGTTTTTGTAAATTGTTTGGTTTACCAGAACGTCCTAAAGTATGTAGCAGTTTAAAGCCAACTTTTAGTATGTGTGGCTTAACAAAAGAGCAGGCGATGGTTTATTTAAGCCAACTAGAAATATTAACGAGTTAACTATGTGTCAATTACTTGGCATGAATTGTAATGTGCCGACCGATATTTGTTTTTCTTTTACTGGATTTGCTTGTCGTGGTGGTCGCACTGATCATCACAGTGATGGCTGGGGGATTGCTTTTTTTGAAGAGCAAGGTAGTCGTGTATTTTTAGATTATTTACCTTCAGCACAATCACCCATTGCTCAGTTAGTCCAAAACTATCCCATTAAATCAAAAAATGTCATTGCCCACATTCGTAAAGCCACACAAGGCCAAGTAAGTTTGGCAAATACACATCCTTTTCAGCGGGAAGTATGGGGACAATATTGGATTTTTGCTCATAATGGCGATTTAAAAGACTTACCTGCTTTAACGGGTGATTATTATCGTCCTGTGGGAAAAACAGATAGTGAACAGGCATTTTGTTTGATTTTGGAACATTTACGTCAGCATTTCAGTCACGCCCCTTCAGTCGAGCAGTTAGCAGCAGTATTAAAAAATTTTGTGCCACAATTAGCACAGCTTGGTGTGTTTAACTTTATGTTGTCTAATGGCGAATGGTTGTTTGCACATTGCTCAACCAAGCTACATTACATTATTCGCCAAGCACCTTTTACGGTGGCTCATTTACTGGATGATGATGTGTCAGTTGATTTTAACCAAGTAACAACCCCCAATGATCGGGTTGCTGTGATTGCAACAACACCTCTGACCACAAATGAAACATGGCAGGCAATGCAGAGTGGTCAAATGGTTTATTTTTGTGAGGGACAGGTGACACAAGTGCTGTAAAGGAATAAGAGGTGGTCCTTAAATGGAGAGTGACAAAATAAGATGAACTATTTAGCCCATTTATTATTAGCAGGCGACCATCCTCACAATATTGGTGGCTTATTAGGCGATTTTGCCAAAGGCAATGTTTGGCAACAATATCCACAAGAGTTAGCCTTAGAAATCATGCTACATCGCAAAATTGATAGTTATACCGATAGCCATTTGATTGTTAAGCAAGCAAAATTACGTTTTCCCCCACCAAAAAGAAAATATGCAGGCATAGTCTTGGATGTTTTTTATGATCATGTTTTGGCTGTAAATTGGGCTGATTATCATCAACAACCTTTAACCGATTTTAGCCAACAGGTTTATGCTAATTTGTTGAACCAACACGCTATTTTGCCTGATAAATTACAATTTGCCTTGCCCATCATGATTGAAGAAGACTGGCTAAGCAATTATGTCTCTTTTGAACACATTAAAACGACTATTCAACGTATTGCCAAACGTTTAAAACGCGAGAATCTTTTGGCTGATTGTCTGCCCGAACTAGAGCAATATTATGATTTGTTTGTGACTGATTTTAAGCTATTTTTTCCAGAATTAATGATGTTTGTTGAACAGCAACGGCAGGAGTTTAGAGCCATTTATAATCTATGATTAATAATGGCTCAAAAAATCATCAACCAAGTTGAGTTCGTTTATCAACAATCAAACTGGTGACCATATCCCCTTCAACATTAACTGCGGTGCGTACCGTATCTAATAAACGGTCTATGGGTAATAAAATCGCGATAGCTTCCGCAGGCAAACCAACTGACTGCAACACCATGACCATTGTCACCATGCCAGCACTGGGAATACCGGGTGCGCCTATTGATGCTAACATCACCGTCACACATAAAATGATTTGTTGACCCAAACCTAGCTCAATCCCGACTAAATTTGCCACAAACAAAGCCGCTGCTGCTTCATATAAAGCCGTGCCATCCATATTAATTTGTGCACCTAAAGGCACGACAAAACCACTAATTTGAGGACTGACTTTTAAGTCTTTTTCTAAACAATTTAAGGTAACAGGAATGGTTGCTGCACTAGAACTCGTTGCAAATGCAGTTAGCAGAGCAGGGCGTGCACCACGCCAAAATGTGAAGGGTGAAACACGCGCAAATAACCACAAAACTAAAGGCAAAATCACAATGCCATGTAATAAGGTTGTGCCAATCACCACAGCAATAAATTGTGCTAATGTACCTAATAAAGCCGAGTTTTCACTAAGCACCAATTTAAATAACAACGCCATAATGCCTAATGGCGCAATTTGCATAATCCAACCAACCAGTTGCATACATAAATTAAAGCTTTCATTAAATAGTTTGTGTAGTTGAGGGTATTCTTGACCTTTAATGGCTAAAGCAATGCCTACAAACAAGGCAAACATAACAATCGCCAAAATATTCCCTTGGGCTAAGGCATTAAAGGGATTAGTAAAAATTCCTTGTACTAACTTTTGCAAAAACTCACTGGCAGTTAGTTGACTGCTATCTACAGTGGCAGCATAGCTTTGTAATGAGGCCAACGATAGGCCTTTACCTGTTTCAAAAATATGTGCCGCTCCCAGTCCTAAACTAATGGCAATACAGGTTGTTAAAGCAAAACAAGCAAGTGTAATTTGCCAAACACGATGAATTTGCTGAT
>NZ_CALETI010000145.1 GCF_937920075.1 uncultured Agitococcus sp. | reverse complement strand
GTTTATGGGCAAGCGAGGCAGCAACCGCGCTATTCGAGCAACTCATCGACCTTTTAATTGAGGTCGGGGGGTTTCAGGGTTCGGCCTACGTTATTGTTGACAACTATCTAATCAATGGGCAGTTCGTTTGCCGCGAACACGAC
Source organism: uncultured Agitococcus sp. (assembly GCF_937920075.1). Classification (GTDB taxonomy): domain Bacteria; phylum Pseudomonadota; class Gammaproteobacteria; order Pseudomonadales; family Moraxellaceae; genus Agitococcus. The sequence goes on along the minus strand of NZ_CALETI010000145.1, from coordinate 2,711 downwards.
CTTTTTGACGGTAGTTGGGAGGATTTTTGTGAGGCTAACGGTGTCATCTACAACGATGACTATTGCTGCACTCATCTAGGGTTCTAAGCTGAGCGTCTTCCTCCTCCCAAGCGGATATTGGGCAGCCGATGTCCGCTTAAACTTAAATGGTCTTACAACCACGTTTCGCGTTGAGTCATCGTGCCGCCAATGGGCAATGAAAATGGCGATGCAACGCGCTTTTCAAATCTTATCGGCGGTTTCTTGACTCTCTGGAGTTTTCCGCCTCTTTTTGGAGATTTTTTAAAATGACTGTTAAAACCCCTTGCCCTCGCGCAATCGCTCACCTTCAACAACTGCTTGAAGGTAAAAAAATATACTTAACGCTTATGTCTGTCTCCTCGACAGGTATGAGCCGTAAGTTCAAATGCCTCGCCGTTAACAACGGCGACATCGTTAACATCGGCTACGATGTCGCCCACGCCTTAGCTTATCGTTATGACGATGACCATAACGTAATTATTAAGGGATGCAATATGGATATGGCGTTCGCCCTTACCTATAACTTAAGCTGCGCGTTGTTTGATGACGGCTATAAGCTAAAGCACAGCACAATTTAATTGAGTTTTCAGGGGAGTTTCTCTTGAGGCTTCCCTCCCTTTTTGGAGCATTCCGCTTCTTTATTTCGGAGATTTTAAAATGTCAAAACGCGATTCCCGTGTTTTCTACAGCATGGCCGACCATGCTGAGGTACTCAAAGCTGTACCAACAGCTAAGTGGACACAACACCAAATTTGGTTAATTACCCACTTCCAAGAAAGACTCAACACGGCGTTTGAATACGCCTTAACTATGGCCAGTGTAAAAGCTGATTTGACGGCAGAGCAACGCGCTGTGTTAGTCGAGGTTTTTGAGAAAAATCTAGTCTGAGGCGTTCGCGCCTCTTAGGAGTTTTTTGACTCGGTTAAAAGAGTATCAGCAAAACGGTGGCGGTCGTTACCGCTTAAAGACAGTTAAGGTTTAAGGTTTTTTCGGGAGCATTCCGCTCCCTTTTCTATCGGAGCATTCCGCTCCCTTCTATAGAGGTATTACAAAATGTCTAACGATATTATCAAAACTTTTGAAAATGACACAATTCGTGTCGAAGTTGTAACTGATTACGAAAGCTATGGTTACGATTCCCCCCTAGAACACAGTGGCGTTGAGTACCACCTAGATGGTGGTCGTTACTTTCACATGAAAAGTGACGCTTTTGAGGAGAAAAACCCTGACTACTGGTATTACCCTGTGTTCGCTTATATTCATAGTGGTGTGGTCTTTTCCTTATCTCCTTTCAGTTGCCGTTGGGATAGCGGTTGCTGTGGGTATTTTGCGGTCAAACGCCCAAGTAAGGGCGGTGAGTGGAAAACGCAGAAGGCTTTCTTAAAATACGCTGTAGGTTTAATCAAAGACCTCAACCTCCACGTCTCAGGTGACTATTACGGGATTAAGGCGAGCGAATTAGTTGATGGGGAATGGGAAGAGGTTGACGCTTGCTGGGGTTATCTCGGTCGAGAGTATGCTGAAGCTGAAGCCAAGTCTCAATTTGATTGGTGGGTAGCTAACACACCCAAGCAACTTTCTTTAGTTTAATCCGAGGCGTTCGCGCCTCTTTTGGAGTTTTTTTAAAATGCTTTACTACTCTGTTTCAAAAGGCAATTCAAAAACAGGGTCAATGCTACTTGTGCGCTCGCCTCGCAGCACTTGCCCTGATGCTTGTTCCCTTAAAAACAACGGCTGTTATGCCGAAAATTTCCCAATGAGCCTCGCTTGGAACAAACAAGACACGCAAGGTATCTCATGGGAATCCGCAATGACGCTTGTAAAAGCGTTGCCAAAATCAACGCTTTGGCGACTGTTTGAGGCAGGGGATTTTGAGAGCAACGATGGTGTTCACATTTCTGAACAGCAGGTTATTTCCCTGCTAACCGCTAATCGTGGTAAACGCGGTTTCGGTTTTACCCACTACCCTGTTAAGAAGAATGTCGGAATATTAGCTTTTATCAACGACAACGGCTTCACCATTAATGTCTCCGCTAACAACATGGATGAGGCAATCTATGCCTTTACACTTGGTTTGCCGACAACAGTGGTAGTGCCAAAGGCGTTTCCGAAAAAAGGGTGGGTTGATGGTGTTCGCATTGTCGTCTGCCCTGCCCAAACCATTAAAGATGTAACTTGCTCACGCTGTAAAATTTGCCAGCACCGTGATCGAGATTACATTATCGGTTTCCGCGCTCATGGTGCAAAAGCGCGGATTGTTCCGACTATTACTTTATGAGGCGTTCGCGCCTCTTTTCTTGGAGTTTTTAAAATGTTAAAACCAACTTTAACTTTATTTGTATCTGCTTTCTCATTCTTGGCTGAAGCTGAAGATTATGACGTTTGGGCAGGAGATGTTTTTGACCATATAGACACTTACTTAGGTATTCCTTTACATCAAGCCTTAGCCTCAATTCCCAATGAAGAGGTTCGTTCTTATTGGGAAGACGCTTGCCCTAGTTTCGGCTTTTCAATTAACGGGGCTGCTTTCATCCGTATTGGGGAGTTGAATTATCACTCATCGGAGTTAATCCCAATCACTTATGGACACCCTTTGTACGGGTCTTACGACTATATTGTAGAGATTGAGAAAGACTTTATGTTTGCCATACGTTTGGATACAGCGACTATCGACATCCTTGTTTGGACTG
>NZ_CALETI010000144.1 GCF_937920075.1 uncultured Agitococcus sp. | reverse complement strand
GTTTTCTAAAGCCACACGCTGGGCATGTAAGTCTTGACGTTTACTATGCTCTTCGGCCAGTTCTAATTCGTGGTTTGCGGCTAACACTTGCTTAATCCATGTTTGCTCATCGCCCAAATTTAATTGACTGGGTATTTGACTTAAATCTATATGGGTTAACGGTTGGCCACGATAATAACGCTGTAAATTTAACTGTTGTTGTGCTAATTCGGCGTGTTGCTGTTGACGTTGCAAGGCCAACTTTGCCCGCTCTTGCTCAACCAAGAGTCGTTCTAAACGAGGTGCATCACCTGCACTAATGCGTGTATTAATCACGGCTAACTGTTTATCTAATAAGGCTAATTGCTCATCTATACGTTGTAAATTCGCTTGCGCTTTGCTAACCGCAAACCAATCAGCCAATAATATTTTTGCTGCTTCGTGCCACGCATCACCACGACTGAGCTGAGCGATGCTTAGTGCCGTTTGTGCCAGTTGTTTATCCATCGCTACTTTGCTGGGTAAACGTAAACGTTTTTCTAAACCCATAGTTTGTTCTACACTATTTAAATTAGCTTGATTATTACGGCGTTGTTGTAAGGCAAATCTGGCTTGCCACGGGTCTTCACCCTGAATTAAACGCTGGGCATTAGCTCGTTCATAGTCCATGGTCGCTTGATTGGCTTGTACCATCGGATGTTGCTCTAGACTTTGACGCACGTCGTTTTCGGGCGGTAATAAAGCACTAAATGGCATCTCCACTTGCGCCCACAACACATTAGGCAAAAAGACGCTAAGCAAAAGTATTTTTTTCATCTTAGACCTCACTCAAACGACCACTAGCCAACACAGGTGTTAACCAATATTGAATATCAGGCGAGATAAATTGTTGACGAATATGGGCTAATACCGCAGACACATTGTCTTGGGCTAAGACCATCATCACCAATTGCCGTTGGGTTTGACCTAAGACTTTTTCTAAGGCTGAACCATAGTGTTGTTGTGCGCCAAAACCTGCGGCATCGACAATGGTGCAACCCGAGACTAAGTGTGGCACTAAGCGTAAATGATCTAAAAATTCGGCACGAATCC
>NZ_CALETI010000143.1 GCF_937920075.1 uncultured Agitococcus sp. | reverse complement strand
TCTTGATGAATTTGAGCCTGAGTTTTTGTTAGAAAGAGAAACTCAAACCGAACAACTGCGAGAGGATTTGCAGTTTTGATTTATCTTTTAGATACTAACATTTGCATTTATATTATCAATAACAAACCATTACACGTCTTTCAGCGTTTTCAAAAATACCAATTAAATGAAATTGCCATTTCTAGTATTAGTGCGGCTGAATTAGCTTTTGGTGTGCAAAAATCAGGTTCTTTACGCAATCGTCAAGCTTTAGAGAAATTTTTAGCTCCACTGGATATTTTGCCGTTTAATGAAGAGTGTATTTGGCAATATGCTCAATTACGCACACAACTCCAACAACAAGGTAAACCTATTGGTAGTTTGGATATGTTAATTGCTGCACATGCTTTATCCATAAATGCCACCTTAGTCACCAATAATACTCAAGAGTTTGAAAGAATTCAGGGGCTTAATTTAGAAAATTGGATATAAAAAAAAGGCGGAAATTTCCGCCTTTTTTATTAATCACCGCTTATTTAGCGGAATGACCTTTTAACTCAACTTTGGCGCGGTCTTCTTTAGCAATGCCAGCATAGTATTTACGCAACACTTCTAATACTTCAGGACGGCTAAAGTTTTCTGGCACTTCTTCATCTTCCGATAAAGCCTTACGCAACTTAGTACCTGATACTTTCACATGGTTATGCTCTTCATGTGGACAGGTTTTGGTAGAAGCCATACCGCCACAAGCATTACACCAGAAAGTCCAGTCAATTTTTAATGGTTGAGTAATCAACGCATCTTTTTGTAACTCATCAAAAATATGTTGAGCATCAAATGGACCATAATAATCGCCCACACCTGCGTGGTCACGACCGACGATTAAGTGTGAACAACCATAATTTTGACGGAATAAAGCGTGTAATAAGGCTTCACGTGGGCCTGCATAACGCATATCTAAAGGATAACCCGATTGAACAACAGTGTCTTTCTTGAAGTATTTGTCAATTAATACACCAATCGCTTCTTGACGAACATCGGCAGGAATATCACCTGGTTTGAGTGCGCCTAATAAAGAGTGAATTAATACGCCATCACAAATCTCAACCGCAATTTTGGCTAAGTATTCATGAGAACGGTGCATAGGGTTACGTGTTTGGAAAGCGGCAATGGTTTTCCAACCTTTTTCTTCAAACAACTTACGTGTTTCGGCTGGTGTCATGTAAATGCCAGCATATTTGGTTGGGAACTCGCCTTGGGACAAGACTTTAACGGCACCACCTAAGTTTACATCACCTTGTTCCATGACCATTTTAACACCAGGATGGGCTGGGTCTGTGGTACGGAAAACTTCTTGGCATTCTAAGCTCTTGTCAATGCTGTATTTTTCGCTAACAGTCATTGTACCCATCACTTCGCCAGTTTCACTATCAACGAGGGCAACATCTTCACCCAGTGTAATCGTATCGGCAACATCTGCGCTGGTGGATAAAGTAATAGGAATTGGCCAAAACAAACCGTTGCTTAAGGTCATGTTGGTACAAACACTTTGCCAATCGTCTTTACCCATAAAGCCAGTCAATGGGGTAAAACCACCAATACCGAGCATAATTAAGTCACCGCTTTCGCGAGAGCTAATTAAGACTTTTTTTAAGCCTTGTGCGCGAGCTTGTTCAGCAGCTAATGCCTCGCCTTCTAATAACAAAGGTAGGAGAACATCGCTACCGTGTGGTTTTACTAATGACATAAAAATTCCTCTAAAACTTGCAGAGCAATAAAAAGGCGGTAATTATACGCGTTTTTAGTGATAACTTAACTGATAATCACTTATTAGTTAAACCAATAAGTGATTTCAACAATTCTGAATATGGACTAAAGCCACAATGACCAATGCTTATTTAATCTATTGTCGTGCAGGTTTTGAAAAAGAAGCGACAGCCGAATTACAATATTTTGCCACACAATATGATTGGCAAGGCTATGTAAAAAGCAAAGCCGACAGTGCTTTTGTCTTGTTTTGTGGCCAAGATTTACCCACAACAGGCAAACAAGCGCCACAATGGCGTGATTTAGTTTTTGCTCGGCAATTATTATTTTTAAAACACAGTGAACCCTTAAAACTGAATGCAGAAGATCGTATTAGCCCATTAATTGAGGCATGTGATGGTCAATTTTATCAAGATGTGGTGTTTGAAGGCGCAGATACCAATGATGGTAAAAGCTTAGCGGGCTTTTTTAAGTCCTTTGCACCTGCGTTTACCTCGGTATTAAAAAAACGTACTTTATTACGCAAAAAAGCCGAACAACGTCTGCATTTGTTTTTTTTAGACTCAACCACCGTTTATATTGGCTATAGCCAAATGAATAATAGTTCGCCTTGGCCAATGGGCGTACCACGTTTACGTTTTCCTAAAGACGCCCCCAGCCGCTCTACACTCAAACTTGAAGAAGCCTTTCATTATTATTTAGATGAACAAACGCAACAAGAATGGCTGCGCGAAGGCATGACTGGCGTTGACTTAGGCGCAGCACCCGGTGGTTGGACATGGCAGTTAGTTGATCGTAGTTTACAAGTCACCGCTATTGATAATGGGCCGATGGATAAAGCTTTAATCCAATCTGGACAAGTAGAACACTTAAAAGTGGATGGCTTTAAATATCGTCCCGAACGGCCTGTCACTTGGTTGGTGTGCGATATGATCGAAAGCCCTGCTCGTGTTGCCCAAACCATTGCCAGTTGGATTGCCGATGGTGATGCTCAAAAAGCAATTTTTAATTTAAAACTGCCGATGAAAAAACGTTTTGAAGAACTATTGCACTGCCAAGATTTAATGGATGGCATTTTATCTGCCAAAAACGTCAATTACCGTTTAGCGTTTAAACAACTTTATCATGACAGAGAAGAAGTGACTGGCTATTTGTATCGTTGTTAAGATTTACAGGCGCAAATTTTGCGCCTGTTCCTCAAACAGGATTTTCCACTTCCACAAAAATATGCTCAATGCCTAATTTAGCCGCCAAAAACTCACCTACGGCCTGCACCCCATAACGCTCGGTGGCATGATGGCCTGCGGCAAAATAATGAATACCCATTTCACGAGCAATATGCACTGTTGGCTCGGAAATTTCACCACTGATATAGGCATCACAACCCATTAACACCGCTTGCTCAATAAAACCTTGTGCTGCACCCGTACAAAAGGCAATACGTCTTAAACGCTGTGCTTGCCCTGCAATATGTATTGGCGCCTGACCTAATACCTGTTGGCAACGATGGCTTAATTCATCCACACTTAAAGCTTGTTCTAAGACTGCAATATTACCCACTTGTTTAGGATTATCAGGATATAACGCTTCAGCCATATTTAAACCCAACTTTTGGGCTAACTGTGCATTATTACCTAACTCAGCATGAGCATCTAAAGGCAAATGATAGGCCAACAACGAAATATCATGTTTTAACAAAGCTTGTAGGCGATTTTTTTTCATGCCGACCACACAAGGGTGTTCATTTTTCCAAAAGAAGCCATGATGAACTAAGATTGCATCTGCTTGTAAGTCAATGGCTTTATCAATTAACGCTTGGCAAGCTGTCACACCTGTTACTAAGCGTTTAACTTCTGCCCGTCCTTCAACCTGCAAACCATTAGGACAATAGTCACTAAAAAGATGTGGTTTTAGAGTTGTTTGTAACAATTGCATAATCTCTGTTAAAGAAGCCATTTTTTTTCTCTTGAGCTATTCTAAAATGACTCCAATTATAGGCTTATTTATTCCCAACATAAGTGTTTTATGTTGAAGTACCCTCCCTCATTATCGTTGTGCATAGGATATGATTATGTCTAAACCCTATTTCCGTCTCATTGCGCTCAGTAGTTTAATTGCTTTGACGGCTTGTCAACCTAAAGACAAAGCAGAATCTTCAACGCCCACCCAAGTTACATTAAGCCAAGAACGTCCGTTAACCATTCAAGGCAATGCTAGTGGTGTGTCATCCTATGCGCCAACAGTCAAAGCGACTGCACCTGCGGTAGTGAATATTTTTACGACTGCAATTGTTAAACATAACAGCCATCCATTAATGAATGATCCGATGTTTCGACGCTTTTTTGAGTTTCATGGCATGAATCAAAATGAATCTGAACCCCGTTCAGGTTTAGGTTCGGGTGTGATCGTTTCTAAAGATGGTTATATTCTGACCAACAACCATGTTGTTGGCAAAGCCAACGAAATTGTTGTCGCGTTACATGATGGTCGCAAAGCCAAAGCCAAAGTCATTGGCACAGACCCCGACAGCGATTTGGCGGTGATTAAAATTGATTTAAAAGACTTACCCACTATTCCTTTTAAAACCTCTGCCAATGAAGTTGGTGATGTGGTGTTAGCGATTGGTAATCCTTTTGGTGTTGGCCAAACGGTCACTCAAGGGATTATTTCTGCCTTAGGCCGTAATGGTTTAGGTATTAATACTTTTGAAGATTTTATTCAAACCGATGCTGCGATTAACCCTGGTAATTCGGGTGGTGCATTAGTCGATGTGGCAGGTAATTTAGTTGGGATTAATACGGCTATTTACTCTCGCTCTGGTGGCTCAATGGGGATTGGTTTTGCCATTCCTTCTCAACTCGCACAATCGGTGATGATGGAAATTATTAGTCATGGTCAAGTGGTGCGTGGTTGGTTAGGTGTTGAAATCAAACAAGATAATGCTGGATTTAATGAAGATGGCTCAATCAATAATAAAGCCAGTGAGGGCGTAGAAATTGGTGGCATTGTCCGTGGTGGCCCTGCGGATGAAGGAGGCATACGGCCTAATGATATGATTTTAAGTATCAACAACCAAAAAGTAAGTTCTGCCAATCAACTCATGAATACTATTGCCAAAATTAAACCTGATAGCAAAATTAATGTGGTAGTCAAACGCGGCAACCAAGAGGTTGAATTAGGCGTGACGGTTGGCAAACGTCCTAAAATGGAACAAAATCAAGAGAATGATGAGCAAGAGTAATTATTTATTGCCTAAAAGTTAGGATGTAATGTGGGTTTCGTTTATCAACCCACATTACCTTTGTTAACTTAATATTTTCTTCAACACTTTCACCAAAGCATGATTGTCTTCTTCTTTACCAATGGTAATTCGGAGGAATTGTTCAATTCTTGGTTGTTTAAAATGACGGACAATGATCGCCTGTTCACGCAATGCTAAAGCTAATTGTGCGGCATCTTGCTGTGGATGACGAGCAAAGACAAAATTAGCGGCAGAGGGCAACACTTCAAAGCCCAATTGCTCTAACTGTGTGGTTAACCATGTGCGACTATTTATAATTGCTTGGCAAGTTTGCTGAAAATAGGCTTTATCTTCAAAAGCAGCTACTCCACCCGCAATCGCCACTTTATCCATTGGATAAGAGTTAAAGCTATTTTTAACTCGCTCCAAAGCTTCTATCAAATGCGCTTGGCCAACCGCTAAACCCACTCGTAAACCTGCTAAAGAGCGCGATTTTGATAAGGTTTGCACCACTAATAATTGTGGATATTGATTAACTAAACTAATCGCCGTTTGACCACCAAAATCAATATACGCTTCATCAATAATTATCACCCGATGAGGGTTAGCTTGTAACACTTGCTCAATCGCTGCTAAAGGTAACAAACAGCCTGTTGGTGCATTGGGATTAGGAAAAATAATACCGCCATTTGGCTGTTGATAATCTTCTACGGCTATGTGAAACTGTTCATTAAGTGGGACGGTTTGGTAATCCACTTCATATAAACCTGCATACACCTTATAGAAACTATAAGAAATATCAGGAAATAAAATCGGCTGATCTTGTTTAAAAAAAGCCATAAACGCGTGCGCCAACACTTCGTCTGAGCCATTACCCACAAACACTTGTTGACGTTCTACGCCATAATAATCGGCAATAGCTTGTTTTAAGGCAGAGGCATCAGGATCGGGATATAAACGTAAGCCCTCACCTACTGCTTGTTGCATGGCTTGCAACGCTAATGGCGAAGGTGGATAGGGATTTTCGTTAGTATTTAATTTAATTAAGTTAGCGACTTTAGGTTGTTCACCAGGAATATACGGCACTAAAGTCTTAACTAAAGGACTCCAATAAGCTTGGCTCATAATGGTACTCAAGAATTTTGATACAGTCAGATAATCAGGTAAGTAACAGGGATCTCAGATTAAGCATGATTTCCTATATTTCGCTATACTGCATACAGGCTACAAACTTCCCTCCCCTAATTTAGGAGAGGGAGCAAAAACCAATTACAAGGTAAATGCTTGCCACTGTTGGCTGTGACTATGAAAATAAGCAAGACTAGTCGGTTCAACATCGACTAGCTTAAGCCAAACATCTTGGCCTTTCTCGCCTGAACCTGTACTCATTAACAAGGCATCGTCGGTAATTTCCATAATCCAACCCTGCAACACACGACCATCTTTGCTTTTCAAACGTTGCTGATTGCCTGATTCGGCAAATTGGACAAATTTATCGGCTAAGTCCATCTGCTTATTCCTCAGCAAGAATACGATATTCTGCCGAACGTGCGTGAGCGGTTAAACTTTCACCACGCGCCAATACTGAAGCCACTTCGGCTAAATGACTTGCTCCTTGTGCCGAGCAATAAATCAAACTAGAACGCTTTTGAAAGTCATAAACGCCTAAAGGGGAAGAAAAACGCGCTGTACCTGACGTTGGCAAAACGTGGTTTGGTCCTGCACAATAATCGCCTAAGGCTTCAGGCGTATAACGCCCCATAAAAATTGCCCCTGCATGACGAATATGCGGCAATAAGGCTTCTGGATTTTCGACAGATAATTCTAAATGTTCAGGCGCAATACGGTTAATGACTGCTAATGCTTCTTGTTGATTTTGCACATGAATTAATGCACCACGCCCCGTTAACGAAGCACGAGCAATCACTGCACGTTCTAAAGTAGGCAACAATTTATCAATAGATTGTTGTACCGCGTCTAAATACGCTGCATCTTCACTGATTAAAATGGCTTGTGCTTCTTCGTCGTGTTCAGCTTGAGAAAATAAATCCATGGCAATCCAATCAGGATTGGTTTTGCCATCACAATAAATTAAAATCTCGGAAGGGCCTGCAATCATATCAATGCCGACTTGGCCAAACACTAAACGTTTAGCGGTTGCGACATAACTATTACCTGGTCCAACAATTTTATCAACCTTGGGAATGGTTGCTGTGCCATAGGCTAAAGCGGCCACTGCTTGTGCGCCACCAATGGTAAATACTTTATCAACACCGGCTAAATAAGCCGCTGCTAATACCAAATTATTGACTTCGCCGCGTGGTGTTGGCACACACATAATCACTTCAGGTACACCTGCCACTTTGGCAGGAATGGCATTCATTAACACCGATGAAGGATAACTGGCTTTACCACCCGGTACATAAATACCCACGCGATCTAATGGCGTAATTTGTTGGCCGAGCATCGTGCCATCAACTTCTTGATATTGCCATGAATCTTGTTTTTGTTTGCCATGATAATAACGAATACGTTCGGCCGCACTGGCCAACGCATTACGTTGTTGCTCATTGAGGTTGTGATAAGCCGTAGACAATTGCTCTGCCGACAAACTCAAGCCAGCCATTGTCTCAGCCGTCACTTGATCAAAACGACGGGTATAATCTAAAACAGCGGTGTCACCTTGTTGTTTAACACGGCTAATAATATCTAACACCGTTTGTTGTAACTGATGATCGTTAACGCTTTCCCACGCTAATAGCTGATTTAATTCCTGCTCAAACTCTGGAGCAGTTGTGCTTAAACGACGAATGGATGCCATAAATTACACCTTATTTTCGGCGACTGCCTGCGTGAGTTGTTGCAATAAAGGCTGAATTAAATCGGATTTACGTTTAAAACTCGCTTTATTAACAATCAATCGTGAAGAAATATAGGAAATGAGTTCCAATGGCTCTAAACCATTTTCTTTTAGGGTTTTGCCCGTATCAACCACATCAACAATACGGTCAGCTAAGCCCATTAAGGGTGCTAATTCCATAGAACCATAGAGCTTAATGACTTCAACTTGTTCGCCTTTTTGCGCATAGTATTGTTTAGTCAAATTGACAAACTTAGTAGCAATACGCAAACGACCATTGACAGGTGGAGCATCTACTTTGCCTGCGACCATCAATTTACACTTGGCAATATCTAAATCTAGCGGCTCATATACCCCACTTGCACCATGCTCCATCAGCACATCTTTACCTGCCACACCTAAGTCGGCTGCGCCATTTTCAACATAAGTTGGCACATCTGTCGCACGAATAATAATAATATTCACTTGTGGATGAGTGGTCGGAAAAATCAATTTACGACTTTTTTCGGGGTCTTCCAACATTTCAATACCTGCCACTTTTAACAGTGGCAAAGTATCTTTTAAAATACGTCCTTTAGATAAAGCAATAGTTAACTGCGACATTCAAATGATTCTCTTGGTTTACGCTTTCACTCTGCGTATATTAGCACCTAATAACGATAACTTCTCTTCTACACGCTCATAACCACGGTCAATATGATAAATACGGTCAATCAAGGTATCACCTTCGGCGGCTACTGCTGCTAAGACTAAGGACATGGACGCGCGTAAATCGGTAGCCATGACAGGCGCACCTTCTAATTTTGCGACACCGCGCACTACAGCCGTATGACCATCAACCTCAATATTAGCCCCCATACGATTTAACTCAGGGACGTGCATAAAGCGGTTTTCAAAAATGGTTTCGTTAATCGTACCTGTGCCTTCGGCAATGACGTTAATAGCCATAAACTGAGCTTGCATATCGGTTGGAAAGGCTGGGTGTGGTGCGGTACGAAAGTTAACAGCACGTGGCCGTTTGCCCTGCATATCCACTTCAATCCAGTCTGTGCCTGTGGTTACAGAAGCGCCCATTTCAAGGAACTTTAACAACACAGCATCCAATAAAGCAGGATCAGTATGCGTGGCACGAATACGACCACCTGTCATCACCGCAGCGGCTAAGTATGAACCAGTTTCAATACGGTCTGGACAAACAGAATATTCACACCCTTGTAATTCATCAACACCATGCACAATAATGCGATCTGTACCTGCACCTTCAATTTTTGCGCCCATTTTGATGAGCATATTAGCCAAATCAACGACTTCTGGCTCACGTGCGGCATTTTCAATAATGGTTGTGCCTTCGGCTAAGGTTGCCGCCATAATTGCGTTTTCAGTACCACCCACCGTCACCATATCAAAGAAGATACGACCACCACGCAAACGACCATCAACTTTGGCATGAACATAACCTTTTTCGACGGTTACTGTTGCGCCTAGAGCTTCTAATGCCTTGAGATGCTGATCAACAGGACGCGAACCAATAGCACAGCCACCTGGTAAAGAGACATAGGCTTCTTTAAAGCGCGTTACCAAAGAACCCAAAACAAAAATCGAGGCACGCATGGTTTTTACTAACTCATACGGAGCAACTGGCTTGTCCAAGGTATTGGCATTAATCAACACTTTACCATCAGCCTGACGTTCGATGGTCATACCCATGTTTTGCAAAATGCGAATCATGGTTTTAATGTCGTGCAAATCGGGCACGTTATCTAAGCTAACAGGTGTCGAGGCCAAAATTGTTCCTGCCAACAATGGCAAAGCGGAATTTTTTGCGCCCGAAATACGCACATCACCTTCTAAGCGGTTACCGCCACTAATTAATAATTTATCCATTTGCTATTCTTCTTATTAACCAAATAATTTTGCTTTACGCCATTCTTCTGGCGTTAAGGTACGCATGGTAACGGCATGAATTGCACCACTGGCAATATGCTCATTTAATGGGGCATAAACACGTTGCTGTTTGGCAACGGGTCGTAAATTAGCAAATTCTTCGCTGACAATCGTCACATTATATTTACTGCCTTCACCAGACACTTCAATGGCTTCAGCTTGGGGAAAGGCGGCGACTAATAAGGCTTTAACAGCTTCGGGATTCATATAAATTCCTAATTTTGTTCAGGAAGAGCTTGGGTTAAACCGCTGACTTTGATTAAAGCACGGAGTTTTTCGGGCATATTGACCATTAACAAGTGCTGTCCTGCTTGATTGGCAGCACGTGTCCATGACACTAAAATAGCGACCACAATACTATGACTGGTCTGCAATAATTGCATGTCTATAGTAATCTGTTTGGGCGCGCTTTTTAATAATTTTAAGCCGTCATTGCAAATTTTTTCTGCATTATCAAAATGCACAACGCCTCCAAAATGGAGGCGCGCATCTTGTAAACGTAATTGAGCGTCAGTATTGGTCATCTCATACTCAACATAATATAGCTAATACCAGTCAATTTATGTGACTTCGACTCCGCTCAGTCAACAAAAAAGCTGCCTGAGCGGAGTCGAAGGCGCGATTTTACTTTGATTATTTTTTCGCTTCACCAGCGGAAGGCACAAAGTTAGCAATCGCTTTGTCTAAATTACCACGATTTGCTTCTACTGTTGAAGCAAACTGGTTACGGAAAGTTAAACCTAAATTAATGCCATTTAATAATACATTACGCACTTTCCATTGACCTTTAGCATCTAATACTAATTGGTAAGTTACTGGAATAGTGGTACTGCTATTCGTTTGAATATCCATGTCAACTTGTGCTTTTTTGGGGTCATCACCCGCTACAAAAGGTTTAACGGTAAACTTTTGGTTTTCGTAAGCCCCTAAGCCATTAGCGTAGGTTTTAATTAAGCTTTTTTTGAAAATATCGGTAAAATCAGCACGTTGTTTATCGCTCGCTTGACGATAAAATTGCCCCATCACCCCTTTGGCAAACCCATTAAAATCAACATACGGTTCAATATTTTCTTGAACAATTTTTAACAATAATTGTGGGTCTTTTTGATAAGCCGCTTTTTCTTTGGTTAAACGAGTCGTCAAATCGGTAGAGATTCTTTGCACAAAATCTTTTGGGTTTTCTGCCGCCAAACTCAGTTGTGCAAACAACATCATGCTCATCATAGTGAATAGTGCAAAAGCACGTTTTACAATAATTGACATATTTAAAATCCTCATTAAAACTCATCCTGAGTCGTTGCAGGTGCAGCCGAAGGTGTTTCTGCTTTAGCCGACCCCTTGTCTTCCGTGGCTTTGTTAAATAAAAACTTGCCTATTAAATCTTCTAACACTAATGAGGATTGTGTCTGTTCGATTTCGTCACCGTTCTTTATAAATGTGTCATCAGCACCAGGCACAATACCAATATATTTTTCGCCTAATAAGCCTGCGGTTAAAATACTGGCAACAGAATCGGTACTAATTTCATTCACATCATTATAAATTTCGAGAGTCACTTTGGCATTTAAACGTTTTTTATCTAACTCAATGGCTGACACACGACCAATAGCAACACCAGACATGGTGACTTTGGCACGGACGGTTAAACCACCAATATTCTGAAAATGCGCATAAACTTTGTAACTTGGCTGATTTAACTCAGAACTTAAGCCACTCACTTTAAGAGCCAAGAAAAATAACGCGGCAACACTAATGACAATAAATGCCCCAACCGCTAGTTCTAGGGAGCGAGTACGCATTAAAAACCTCCAAACATAACGGCGGTTAAAATAAAATCTAAGCCTAACACCGCTAAAGAGCCATATACGACGGTACGTGTCGTTGCAACAGAAATACCTTCTGATGTAGGTACACAATCATAACCTTGAAATAAGGCAATCCACGTCACGGTAATACCAAAAACGACACTTTTGATAATACCATTGAGGACATCATCATAAAATTCAACAGAATTTTGCATATTCGACCAAAATGAACCTGCATAAATTCCTAACCAATCAACACCCACCAACATACCACCAATCACACCAACGGCTGAAAAGATGATAGCTAACAAAGGCATACTAATAAAGCCAGCCCAAAAGCGTGGTGCAATAATACGGCGTAAAGGATCAACACCAATCATTTCCATGCTGGCCAGTTGTTCGGTGGCTTTCATTAGACCAATTTCTGCGGTTAATGCTGAGCCTGCTCGCCCTGCAAATAATAAAGCGGTGACTACAGGCCCTAATTCACGCACTAAAGTTAAAGCTACCATTGTGCCTAAAGCTTGTTCGCTACCATAGGTAACAAGGATGTTATAACCCTGCAACCCCAACACTAAACCGATGAATAAACCTGATACCAAAATAATCGGTAAGGACATCACCCCAACGGCATATAATTGACGTACTAATAATAAAAATGAACGTTTGGGCTGCGGTACGGCAACAAGGGCTTGCCATAAAAACACCCCTGCTGCACCAATAGCTTGTAATCGATTTAAGGTGGAAGCACCAAGTTGTCGAATCATTTCGACCATCAGTCTGATACTCCTAATTCTTGGCTATAACTTGCGGCTGGATAATGAAAACGGACTGGCCCATCAGGACTACCATTTAAAAACTGTTGCACAAAGGGGGAGTCTGAGTTTTTTAACTCTTCAGGAGTACCCTGACCAATAATGCCTTTGTTAGCAATAATATAAATATAATCAGCAATATGTAAGGTTTCTGGTACATCGTGTGACACGATAATGGTCGTTAACCCTAGAGCTTCACGCAAGGTACGAATTAAGGTTACTAATACACCTTTAACCATCGGGTCTTGGCCTGCAAATGGTTCATCATACATGATTAAATCGGGGTCTAAAGCAATAGCTCGCGCTAAAGCGGCACGACGCTGCATACCACCTGATAATTCGTTTGGCATTAAATCGATTGCACCACGTAAGCCAACTGCTTCGAGCTTCATTAAGACAATTTCACGAATTAAATTTTCAGGCAGATGGGTATGGGCACGTAATGGAAAGGCGACATTTTCATAAACCGATAAATCAGAAAATAATGCGCCACTTTGAAACAACATACCCATTTTAGCACGTGCCATAAATAGCTCTTTACGGCTCATATCGGGTACGTTTTGACCGTCAACTAAGACTTGCCCTTCGTCAGGATGCAGTTGACCACCAATAAAACGTAAGGTCGTGGTTTTACCACACCCAGATGGACCCATAATCGCCGTAACTTTACCACGCGCCACATCTAAACTGATGTTTTCAAAGATTGCTCTATCGCCACGTTTAAAACTTAAATTACGAATAGAAACTAAAGGTGATGAGTCTACAGACATTACGTCCTCATTAAAATTAATTACAAGCCGTTTTTTCTTTGTGCAACTGTGGGCTACCTGCTAAAAGTCGATCAATTTGTGTTTTGCCTGCGCTATAAACATTGCTAACAATCAACCATTGCTCTTGTCGTGTTGCTAAAGTGGTTTTGCTGTCGGCTCGATATCCTAAAGCAGCCACTTGTGCTTTAATGCTTTCAGCTTGATCAAAGTCGCCTACTGTACCTAAGGAAATACCATTTGCCAGTGATGATTCTGTAATCACTGAGGCATCTATACCCTGTTTTTGTAACTCTTTAACAATAGACTCTGCTTTTTCAGTCGTAGAAACAGGTGGAATATACAATAAATATTTTGCGCCTCCCGTACTGGACGAAGTCATGGCAACATCAAAACCACCCTTTTCAAAAATACTACGCACTTGACGCGCCATGTCTGGGTCTAATAAAGGCCCAATACGATAACAAGCAGCTGTATCCTGTAATTTGATTTTGCTGTGGCCTTCTTCTTCAACAACACCAGATGCCTCAACCTCTGCGCCACCTTGCGTTAAATCGGGGCGTTCTGCCAATAACTGTATCGCTTTGCCTTCTGGTTGATCGACAATCACGACACTGTTTTGACCACGATTTTGCTGCTCAAAAAATTGCCAAGCTAAAAAAACGGCGTTTAAGACTACCAACAGCCCAAAGACTAAAGGCATATCCATTCCTCTTATAATACGGCTTATGATTAAAATAGAGCACGATTTGCTTTATCTTAATGACGAATGGCCAAAATAACGTTGCATACCCAATAGTAATAACTCGGGGATAATATCATGCGATGTTGACAAATGCTGAGCTATTTTTTCGGCATTTCCCCCAGTCAACACTAAATCTACAGTTTGTTGTAATTCTTGTTCTATTTGCTGGTGTGCTTTTTCGATAGCAGCGACACAGGACAACAATATACCATGATATACCGCTTCACTTGTACTTTTTCCCCAGTTAAGTGTGGGAAATTCTATTTCATCTGGACGGACTCCCTGTGTTCCTTGAACCAAGGATGATAATTGTAAGTTCATATTTGGTAAGATAAAACCGCCTAAATGCTGATGTTTAGCGACTACATCTATCGTCAATGCTGTGCCACAACTGACGACACAAACAGGCTGTCTAGGTGCAACAGCTAATATATTAAGCCAGCGATCAATACCTAATCGCTCAGGCTGACTATAGCCACATTCAATACCTAAATGCTGTGAACCAGTTTTCGCAAATATCGGTTTTTTTTGCCACCAAGATTCACATAACCATGTTAAATATTGGTTGCTTTGACTATCTAAAACAGAGGATACACCCACAAAATCAACAGGCTGGTGAAATATTTCTGGTAATTCTTCGGCAAAAGCAGCCAAATTTTGCCGATGCCAACACGCATGACTAGCAACTACTTGTTGATCTTGGCATAACCACCATTTGATACGCGAGTTACCCATATCAATAAAACATTGTGTTGTCACATTAAACCTTTCTTATAGACACTTCACCACCACTAATCGCCTCTATGCCTGTAGCAGTTTTAATTAAAAAAGCCCCTTGCTCATCAATACCTGTTGCAGTTCCTTCTATCATTTGCGCTAACCCTAAGACTTTCACGGGCAATCCAAACAAAGCATCGTAAGATTGCCATGTTTGACGATAATATTTAAAGCCTTTAACCGCATAATCACTTAAAACTTGCACAATTTGGCTAATCACCGCAGCGGTCACTTGTTGACGGTTTAGATCAGGGCAAATTTCTCGTAAATCTGTCACTTCTTGATCTATATGTTTTTTTACCGTTTGAGGCAAGGCTAAATTTACTCCTACACCAACCACCACCTGACAACTACCACCCACTTCGGCATTCATTTCAATCAAAATACCGCCCAATTTTTTACCCTGCCAAACAATATCATTTGGCCATTTTAACTGTAAGCCCTCAACTCCACAGGTGTTTAAAGCTTGAATCACAGCTACACCAATTGCCAAACTCAATCCTTCAACAACTTGAAAGCCTTCATTAAAAACCCAACCTACCGAACCATAAAATGTGCCTGCGGCTGGTGATAACCATGTTCGACCTCGCCGCCCACGTCCTGCGGATTGCATTTCAGCTAAACAGACCACACCAGATTGTGATTTTTTTTGCAAACTTTGCGCCACAAAATCGTTGGTTGAACTAATAATTTGCTGGACTGAAAATTCTGAGATAAGACTTTGGATATTATTGGGTAAAAAAGCATAAATTTTTGCTTGATTTAACCAATCTATAGGTGTTTGTAAACGATAACCTTTACCTGTTACGGTATCAATATCTAAACCGAGTGCTTGCCAATCGGCGACTCGTTTAGAAATCGTGGTACGACTGACATTTAATTGTTCGGCTAATTCAACACCCGAATGAAACTGTCCATCGGCTAATAACTTTAATAATTCCATTCATTACCTCTTATTTGCTTGCTCAATGCTGATAAAACTTTTATCTTTGGGAACTTTTATATTTTGTTCCGCAAAGGTTTAATCATGAGCGATTATAATATTTTTACCAGTGAGTCGGTGTCTGAAGGCCATCCCGACAAAATTGCTGACCAAATTTCTGATGCCGTCTTAGATGCCATTATTGCTAAAGATAAATATGCCCGTGTTGCTTGTGAAACGATGGTCAAAACAGGCGTAGCCATTGTGTCGGGCGAGATTACCACTAGCGCATGGATTGATCTAGAAGATTTAGTACGCGGTGTGATTAACGATATTGGTTATACCTCTTCGGCTGTTGGTTATGATGGTTCAACTTGTGGCATTATTAATATTATTGGTAAACAATCTGTTGATATTGCACAAGGTGTTGATCGTTCACGCTCTGAAGACCAAGGTGCAGGTGACCAAGGTTTAATGTTTGGTTACGCCAGTAACGAAACCGATGTATTAATGCCTGCACCAATTTGTTATGCCCATCGTTTAGTAGAACGTCAAGCCGAAGTACGTAAGGGTGGTTTGTTGCCGTGGTTACGTCCAGATGCTAAGTCTCAAGTGACTTTCCGTTATGAAAATGGCAAGCCTGTTGCGGTTGATGCCGTGGTTTTATCCACTCAACACAATCCTGAAATTGCCTATGCTGACTTACAAGAAGCCGTAATGGAGTTAATCATTAAGCAAGTTTTACCTGCCGAATGGTTACACAAAGGCACAAAGTTCCATATTAATCCAACAGGCCAATTTATTATTGGCGGCCCAGTCGGTGACTGTGGTTTAACTGGTCGTAAGATTATTGTTGACTCTTATGGTGGCATGGCTCGTCATGGGGGTGGTGCTTTCTCTGGCAAAGACCCTTCTAAAGTAGATCGCTCTGCTGCTTATGCTGGTCGTTATGTTGCAAAAAATATTGTTGCTGCTGGTTTGGCTGATCGTTGTGAAATTCAAGTGTCTTACGCGATTGGCGTTGCCGAACCCACTTCTATTTCTTTAAATACCTTTGGTACAAGCAAAATCAGTGAAGACAAAATTATTGATTTAGTGCGTCGTCACTTTGATTTACGTCCTTATGCCATTACCAAAATGTTGGATTTATTACATCCAATGTATCGTCCAACGGCTGCTTATGGCCATTTTGGTCGCACACCACAAACCATGACTGTTGGTGATGATACTTTCACTACCTTTACGTGGGAAAAAACTGACAAAGCAGAAGCTTTAAAGGCTGATGCGGGGTTATAACAATATTGGGCAGCCACAAGGGCTGCCCCTACTAATGCTTTAACCAACGCTCTAATGTCGCTGCTAATTCTTTGCGTTTGAACGGCTTGGCCAATACATCATCCATACCACAAGCTAAACAAGCCGCACGTTCGTCATTTAAAACACTTGCCGTCACTGCAACAATTGGTACGCGTGGTAATCCTTGATCTTTCTCAAAACTTCTAAATAAACGGGTTGCTTCAAAACCATCCATATCTGGCATTTGGCAATCCATTAGCACTAAATCGTAATGCGAGTTACGCAATACTTCTAAAGCTTGCTCACCATTCATGACAATATCAACATCACAGCCAAAACCATGCAACATGGCTTTCATCACTTCTTGATTAGTGGCAATATCTTCTGCTAACAAAATGCGTGCTTGTTGCCAAGAACTTCGTAAGTTAGGAAATAACTTGGCATTATTTTGTTGCGCTAAAAAGCCATCTAAATCCTCTGGAGCATTAAATATCAAACTAAAAGAAAAAACACTTCCTTGCCCTAACTCACTATAAACTGAAATTTGTCCACCCATTAGCTCGACTAATTGCTTAACAATCGCTAATCCTAAACCTGTACCCCCAAAACGACGGGCATGTGAGCTATCTGCTTGAATAAAGGGTTGAAATAATAAAGGCTGTACTTCTGGCTTAATACCAATTCCCGTGTCAGCAATACGAAAATCTAAGGTATGTGCTTGCTGATGATGATTGTAAACACTGATATTGACTAAACCCTGCTCGGTAAACTTGAGAGCATTGCCGACTAAATTTAATAAAATTTGTCGCAAGCGATTAGCATCTCCATTAATAACAGCGGTTAAATTGGGGTCAATATCGGTCGTTAATACCAAACCTTTGCGATGAGCTTGATCGGATAATAGACTGACAACATCCTCAACCACTAATCGGGGATTAAAATCTAAAGTTTCTAAAACTAAACGGCCTGCTTCAATTTTGGAAAAATCCAAAATATCATTAATAATCAACAATAAAGCCTCGCCAGAGCCATGCACTGTTTCGACATAACGACGTTGGCGAGAATCTAATGCGGTACTTAATAACATTTCTGACATACCCAAAATGCCATTCATGGGCGTTCGGATTTCATGACTCATGGTCGCTAAAAATTGCGATTTTGCTTTATTGGCGGTTTCAGCAGCTTCTTTGGCAATAATTAACTCTTGAGTTCGTTGCGCAACCAAGAGTTCCAAACCTTCACGATGTTGTTTTAACTCTGCTTCGCGCTGTTCCATTTGCATCAGCATTTCATTAAAACGATCAACCAAATGACCTATTTCATCTGGCCCACTCCCCATAACACGTAAAGAGTAATTTTTGGTAGCTGATACAGCCTCTGCCATTGTGGCTAACTGCAAAATAGGTTCTGTTAAATATTTCCCCAAACGCATCCCTAAAAATGCAGCAATCAATAATGCTAAAGCCAACAAACCTGCTAAGGAAACCAAATAGGCAAATAAGGTTAACC
>NZ_CALETI010000142.1 GCF_937920075.1 uncultured Agitococcus sp. | reverse complement strand
GTTTAATACTTGCAGCCAAACCAGAGACATACAAGGCTGCTCCTGCATTAAACGCTATCATATCCGCTGCTTTTTGGGCATCGGCTAATTGACGCTTATCTAAAGCATCTTGTAAACGGCTTAAAGAGTCTGCAACATTATCCACATTTAAGCCCGCTAATGATTGCGTTTTTAAGCCAACATCTTCGGGAGTCAACACATATTCTGTCACTTGCCCGTCTTTTAGCTCTGCAACATAACTAGGGGTTGCCAAACTTAACTCATCTAAACCATCTTGGGCATGAACGACTAACACATGTTCACTACCCAAGCGTCCCAATACTTCGGCCAAAGGACGACACCACGCTTTATCATAAACCCCTAATACTTGGCGTTTTACCCCTGCTGGGTTAGTCAGCGGCCCTAAAACATTAAACAAAGTACGTAAACCCAATTCTTTACGAGGTGCAATAACGTGGCGCATGGCAGTGTGGTGATTGACTGCAAACATAAAACCCACACCAATACTATTAATACTACGTGCGGTTTGTTCGGGTGTTAGTTGTAAGTTAATGCCTGCCGCTTCTAAAACATCGGCACTACGACTTTTAGAAGACACGGCACGATTGCCATGTTTGGCGACTTTAGCACCTGCGGCAGCAATGACAAAAGTAGATGCGGTAGAGACGTTAAACAGATTTGCACCGTCACCACCTGTACCCACAATATCTACGGTATTGGCTAATGATTCCAGTTGAACAGGCACACATAATTCACGCATTACTCGCACTGCTCCTTCGACCTCGTCTAAGGATTCGCCTTTCATGCGCAAAGCAACCAAAAAACCTGCAATTTGGGCGGCGCTACATTCACCTGCCATCAAACTACGCATCACTGTTTCCATTTGTGATAAGGTTAAAGACTGACGATTTACGACTAAGTTTAAGGCTTGTTTAATGTCCATTATTTACCATCCAAAAAGTTCTTTAACAACGCATGACCTTGTTCAGTCAAAATAGATTCTGGATGAAATTGAACACCTTCTACCGCCAAACTTTTATGACGCAACCCCATAATCTCATCAATAGAACCGTCGTCTAATTGAGTCCATGCGGTAATTTCTAAACAATCAGGGAGGGTATTTTTGTCAACGACTAAGGAATGATAACGTGTGGCAGTTAAAGGATTATTTAAATTGGAAAATACACCGATATTTTTATGATAAATAGGTGAGGTTTTGCCGTGCATCACTTGCCGCGCGCGAATCACATCACCACCAAATACCTGACCGATACTTTGATGACCTAAACACACCCCTAATAAGGGAATTTTACCTGCAAAATGTTGAATCACCGCCATGGAAATGCCTGCTTCATTGGGCGAACAAGGGCCAGGTGAAATGACAATATGCTGTGGTTGTAATTCTTCGATTTGAGCAAGGCTAATTTCATCATTACGATACACACGCACGTCTTGCCCTAGCTCACCTAAATATTGAACGATGTTATAGGTAAAAGAATCATAATTATCAATCATTAACAGCATAATTGTGCCTGTTTGATCTGAAAAATTGTTAATGTATAATTGTAACGCAAATTTAATAGCAAGTTTTGTATTTTTTCTAAATAAAAAACCCCGAACAAGTCGGGGTTTTTGCTTTGACCCTAACCCTCCCCTAAAGAAAGAGTGAAGAGTCAAGGGGTGATTAGTGACCAGTACCGTTAATGGCTTTAGTCATGTCTTCAACCACTTTTTTAGCATCACCAAACACCATCATGGTTTTGTCCATATAGAACAAATCGTTATCTAAGCCTGCATAACCTGTAGACATAGAACGCTTAATCACCATAACAGTTTGGGCTTTGTAAGCTTCCAAAATAGGCATACCATAAATTGGAGAGCTTTTATCATCTTTAGCCGCAGGGTTAACCACGTCATTAGCACCGATAATTAACACGACATCTGTACCAGAGAAATCAGAGTTAATTTCGTCCATTTCTAAGATGTCTTCGTAAGGTACGTCAGCTTCTGCCAACAATACGTTCATGTGACCTGGCATACGACCCGCAACTGGGTGAATCGCAAAACGGATATTCACGCCTTCTGCTTTTAAGGTGTTATATAACTCTTTAACCGCATTTTGTGCGCGGCCTTGAGCCATACCATAACCTGGAACAATGATAACGCTGCTAGCATTAGACATTAAGAAACCAGCATCTTCTGGAGAACCAGATTTGTAGTTCTTTTGCTTAACTTCGCCACTATCAGCCGTATCAGTTGCTGTTGCACCAAAACCACCAAACAATACGTTCATTAATGAACGGTTCATGGCTTTACACATCACATACGACAAAATCGCACCAGAAGAACCGACTAAAGAACCCGCAATAATCAACATCGAGTTATTTAAGGTAAAACCAATACCAGCCGCTGCCCAACCAGAGAAAGAGTTTAATAAAGACACCACCACTGGCATATCACCGCCACCAATTGGCGCAATCCAGATATAACCAAAGGCTAATGCAAAAGCGGTCATTAAATAGAAAGCAGTTAAGTCTTCACTAACAAAATAGTTTGTACCAAAACCTAACATCGCAATAAACAAAGCGGCCTGTGTTGGCTTAACCCAGCTACCTTTAACAGTTTTAGCCCACTTTTTAGCTGCCAATTTGCCATAAGCAAACACCGAAGCCGTAAAAGTAATCGCACCAACAAAACAACCGACAAACAATTCAAAACGATGAATCCCATCGTGTTTTACGCCTGTGTGTAATACCGCCGCAATTGCAATCGCTACCGCAGCTAAACCCACTAAAGAGTGCATCATTGCTACAGTTTCTGGCATTTGGGTCATGGGTACAGTACGCGCACGATAAATACCGATAGCAGCACCCGCAACCATTGCACCAATAATTAAACCTAACACAGGACTTGGCGCAACAAAGAATGTGGTTAATACGGCTAATGCCATACCCATCATCCCGTAACGGTTACCCATAATCGCTGTTTTTGGACCAGATAAACCACGTAATGTCAAAATAAAGAGGATAGCACCAACTAGGTAAAACCAATCCGCGTATTGAGCAAAACCTTGCATCGTCGTCACCTCTTACTTCTTTTTCTTGAACATATCAAGCATACGTTCGGTGACGGCAAAACCACCAAAGATGTTGATACTGGCCAAGAACACGGCAAATGCGCCTAATAAACTGGTTGCAGTGATGTCACTGCCATCAATGGTCACTGCTTGTAACATCGCACCGACAACAATAATGCCTGACAAAGCATTAGTTACCGCCATTAATGGTGTATGCAAGGCTGGGGTTACGCCCCAAACAACGTAATAACCGACAAAAATTGCCAACACAAAAATCGTGAAGACACTAACAAAAGGGACGCTGGCTGCGTGTTCGGCCGCTTGAACGGCAACTTGAGCAACTTCATTCATGACTTAGCTCCTCACTTCTTACCAAAAATTAACTGGCCTGCTTGAGTAATCAACAAGGCTTTTTGGATTTCGTCTTCGAGGTTAACCACCATTTGACCTTCTTTGTTGAGTAAAGTCGCGAGGAAGTTATAGACGTTGTTGGCATATAAAGCCGAAGATTGTGCGGCTAATTGCGCAGGAATATTCGGGATACCAATGATTTTTACGCCGTTGTCGGTCGTGGTAATTTGATTCAACACAGAACCTTCGACGTTGCCACCTGTTTCAACTGCCATATCTAAAATCACTGAGCCAGCTTTCATTTTGGCCACAGTTTCGGCTTTAATTAAACGAGGAGCATTACGGCCTGGAATCAAGGCAGTCGTAATCACGATGTCTGCTTGAGAAACGGCTTTGTCAACAATCACCGCTTGGTCAGCAATGTATTGTGGGCCAGGCATCCACGCATAACCACTTGCAGCGGCTTTTTTAGCGTTTTCTTTCTCTTCATCAGACATTGGCACATCAAGCCATTTGCCACCTAAAGACTCAACTTGGTCTTTAGCGGTTGGACGTAAGTCTGTTGCTTCTACCACTGCACCCAAACGTTTAGCAGTTGCAATCGCTTGTAAACCTGCCACACCCACACCCATAATCACCACACGCGCTGGTTTTACCGTACCCGCAGAGGTCATAAACATTGGGAATGGACGTTGATATTCGTCAGCTGCCATAATGACCGCTTTATAACCTGCCAAGTTAGACTGGGAGGATAAAACGTCCATATTTTGCGCACGAGACAAAGTACGTGGTAATAACTCTAAGGCAAAACACTGCAAGTTTTTGGCTGCAAATGCAGCTAAGTTTGCATTACGATAAGGGTCAAACATGGCAATAATCGTTGCCCCGTCCTTAATCAACGCAATTTCTTCTGCGGTTGGTGCTTGTACCTTAAGAATGATGTCACTGGCATAAGCCGTTGTAGCATCAACAATAGACGCGCCTACTGCGCTGAAATTGGCATCTGGCAGACTGGCCTTTACACCAGCACCCGCTTGCACAACTACTTTATGACCTGCCGCCACCAATTTTTTGACGGTATCAGGCGTAGCTGCAATGCGTGTTTCGCCAGCGATGATTTCCGCTGGAATTCCGATTTGCATGATCAACCCTCGAGCTGAGTGTGACAAACTAGGCTTATTGACCGCTCGTTTTGAGCATAACAATCAAATAAACCCACAGGTTTAGGACTTACGTGGTGGTGAGCACGCACAACGGCGATGCAAAACGTAAGTCATAAGGTATGGCTAGTCATTTGAGCTTGTGACTCACTAGCCCCCACAAAAAAATAAAAAGGCGCGCGATTGTACTCTAAGTTGACCAATATTTTTAGTATGAATACCAACATTTTCTATTTTTTTAGGCCATTGCCTTGCAAAAAATCTTGTTTTAAGCTTATCGGCTTATTCTTTTTAGACTGTTTACGCCATGTCTGCGCCAATTTCTGCCCATATTTCGCCTAAAACCTACTGGATGGGTGCAGCTTGTGTCGCATTATCTGCCCTTTTGTTTTCTACCAAATCGGTTTTTGTCAAAATGGCCTATCAATATCACATTGATAGCACCATTTTATTAGCATTAAGAATGGCCTTTGCTCTGCCCTTTTTTGTGTTGATGTTATGGTTTAATCGCAGTAAAACACCCATAAAAGCCAATCGCCAACATTACATTGGTTTAGTGATTGCGGGAGTCGTTGGTTATTATGGGGCGAGTATTTTTGATTTTTGGGGCATGGAATACATCAGCGCAAGCTTAGAACGGCTGATTTTGTTTATGTACCCCACCTTAACAGTGATTTTATCGGCTTTATTTTTGCGCCAAAGAATTCAACCTAGTACATGGCTGGCGATTATTATTAGTTATACAGGGATGGCTTTTGTATTTTTAGGCAATCCACACGAAGAAAGCACACTTTTTAGGACTAACGCGGTTATCGCTTATTTACTCACATTGCAACCGTTTGCAACGGTTTTATGTTCACAAAACGCGCTAATTGCAGTGCAATGCGTTAGTCCTGAACTGGTTTTAGGCAGTAGTTTGGTATTTGCAGGAGCTTTAGCCTATGCAGGTTATTTAGTGGGCAGTGGTGTCTTAATTCCTCAATTTGGCGCAGTGCGTTTTACTGCTTTTGCTTTGATGATTGCCACTGTTTGTTGTTTTATTCAATATTTAGTCAGTCATCCTTTAGCTTTGTTAGCCCAATTACCGGGTGAGGTTTGGTTATTGAGTGCTGTTTTAGGCTTCTTTTGTACTTTTTTACCTGCCACCTTATTAACCCAAGGCATCAAACGTATTGGTGCATCACAAGCAGCATTAATTAGCGGTATTAGCCCTGTGATTACTTTAGCCTTAGGCGCATGGCTACTCAATGAACAATTAACCTTGTGGCAATTTTTAGGTGCAGGTTTAATTTTGATGGGTGTGATTTTTATTTCTTATAAACCACAATAGGGCAGCCGCAAGGGCTACCCCGTGTAAGACAATACATTAAGGTTGAATATCACCTTCTTCAACAAACTCTTCTTTAGGCTTACTAATAACAAAATCTTCACGATTTAACCCCATTGCTAAGGCATAGGCCGTCGCAATATAAATCGAAGAATAAGTACCTGCAAATAAACCCACTAATAAAGCTAAAGAGAACCAATATAAAGCTGGCCCACCTAAAAACAACAATGCGACCACAACTACAACAACGGTTGCAACAGTCATAATCGTACGGCGTAAGGTTTCTGTTAAAGAAATATCGACAATTTCTACAGGGTCAGCTCGACGTAAACGGCGAAAGTTTTCACGCACTCGGTCAAAGACCACAATGGTATCGTTTAAGGAGTAACCAATTAAGGCCAATACCGCAGCCAATACCGTCAAATCAAATGGCCAGCCCATAATCGAAAAAATACCAACCACAAACAAGGTATCATGCGTTAAAGAAATGACTGCACCAACGGCAAACTTAAAACGGAAACGAACAGCCACATAAACCATCATCAAAAATAATGATAAGCCCACAGCTAACAAAGATTGTGTGTATAACTCCGAACCGACTTGTGAACCCACAGAATCAACCTGACGTAAGGTTGCAGGGTTTTGAGTATCAAATTGGGCAGCTTTTAATACACGTTGGCCAATTTCGCCACCTGCTTTTTCTTGTGGTGGCATCCGAATCAATACATGAGTGGCTGTGCCTAAATGCTGAACGACCGTGTCTTTAATGCCTGCTTTTTCTAAAGCCTCTTGCACAGCCAATTGTTCAACAGGTTTAGCATAAGCTAATTCGACAGATGTGCCACCAGTAAAATCCAAACCTAAGTTTAAACCTTTGGTAAAAATCGAAACAACGCCAGCCAAGACCACCAATAACGAAATAATCGCCATTGGTTTGCGAAAACGCATAAAACGAATAATTTTTTCTTCCACGATGCGTTCTCCTCAAATACTCAACTTGGTAACACGACGGTTGCCATAAATTAGTTGTACAACAGCTCGAGTGACCGTAATCGCGGTAAACATGGAGCAAATAATACCAATAGATAAGGTCACAGCAAAACCTTTAACTGGCCCTGTACCAACCGCAAACAAAATAAATGCCACAATTAATGTTGTTAAGTTTGCATCCAAAATCGTGGTATAAGCACGATCATAACCAGCCATAATGGCACTTTGTGGTGATTGTCCTGCTCGCAATTCTTCACGGATACGTTCATAAATCAATACGTTAGCATCAACTGCCATACCTACTGTTAATACGATACCTGCAATACCCGGTAAACTTAATGCTGCACCAATCGCAGACATGACGGCAATCATCATCGCCACATTCATAAATAAAGCGATATTAGCCACTAGACCAAATAAGCGATAAACAACCACCATCATAATGGCAACAGCTAAAAAGCCTACTTGCGTTGATAACAAACCTTTATCAATATTGTCTTGACCTAAACTTGGGCCAATGGTGCGCTCCTCAACAAAATACATGGGCGCAGCTAATGCACCTGCTCTTAATAACAAGGCTAGCTCTTTACCTTCTTCTGGCGAATCCAAGCCGGTAATACGAAATTGTTGACCCAACATCGACTGCACAGTGGCACGATTAATCACGTTCTTTTCAACATAAGGTTCGCGAATTTCAACCGTTTGACCATTTGCATCGGTGGTAAATTTGATTCGTTGTTTATGCTCAACAAATAATACAGCCATTTGTTTGCCAACGTTATCGCGAGTGGCATCAGCCATCATTTTGCCGCCACGACCATCTAAGGTGATATTAACTTGTGGATTAGAATATTCATCAAATCCTGATTGAGCATTTACCACTCTGTCGCCTGTGACAATTTTTTTACGTTGCAACAAAACTGGCTCTTTGGTTTTATTCATTGGGAAAATTTCTGTGCCTGCAGGTGCTATGCCATCAACTGCACCTTGATGCTCCCAATCAACAAAACGAAACTCTAAGGTTGCAGTACGACCTAAAACACGTTTGGCTTCGGCTGTATCTTGCACACCTGGTAACTGTACAACAATACGATTAGCCCCTTGACGTTGAACCACAGCTTCGGCCACACCAAGCTCATTAACTCGGTTACGCAAAGTCGTTAAATTTTGTTCAATCGCATAATCAGAAAATTCTTTTAATTTTTCTGGCGCAAACGCTAAATCTAAATACAGTTCGTTATCTCGCATTGCTGGCACTAAGACAAATTCACGATATTCGCGTGCCAATAACTCTTTAGCAGCAGTACGATCTTCTTCTTTGGCAAACTTGATGGTTAAACCATTAGTAATATCAGCTACCGTACGATAAGCAACTTTTGCTTCACGGAATTTGGCTTTGATGTCCGTTGCATAAGTTTCTTGGCGTTGCTCCAAGACTTTACTCATATCAACTTCTAATAAGAAATGTACACCCCCCCGTAAGTCCAAACCCAACTTCATTGGGGCAGCGTTGAGGCTTAATAACCATTCTGGTGTGGTTGGTGCTAAATTTAGCGCAACAACATAACCATCACCCAAAGCACGACGGACAATTTCTTGCGCTTTTAATTGCTCATCACTGGTGTTAACACGTAATAACACCCCTTTGGCTTGCACTTCTGAACCATGAAACTTTAAACCTGCTTGTTTTAAAGCTGTCTCTGCTTGGCTCAATACTGTTTTATCTGCTTTAACACCTGCATTAGCCCCCGAAATTTGGATAGCAGGCTCATCAGGATATAAATTAGGTAAGGAATAAATTGCGCTAACCAAGAGCACAATCACAATTAAAATATATTTCCAAAGGGGGTAACGCATAATTATTCTTTCATCAATGATGACTTGCAAACTTATTCCTATTGTTTACAAGTCTATATTTTTTAATCTTTACTTAAATTGGTGCTAGAGCCTGTACCAATCCCTTTTAAAGTTCCTGTGGGTAATGTCGCTAATACCGATGCTTTTTGAATCTTAACGGTTAAATTATCGTTAATTTCAACAACAGCATAATCTTCATCAACGCTTTTGATTTTACCTAATAAGCCGCCAGCAAAGACGACTTCATCGCCTTTTTGTAAGCCAGTCATTAAGGTTTGGTGCTCTTTTTGGCGTTTGGCTTGGGGACGCCATAATAAAAAGTAAAACACCAACATAAAAACAACCAACATGACAATATTGGCAATCGCAGAAGGTTCTTGAGCTGCAGGAGCGGCACTCGCATAGGCTTCAGCAATAAAAAAACTCATGTTTCTCTCTCTCTTTATAAGGCCTACGCGGTTAGCGTTTATTGGTTCGCACTTCAGTCGCTTTCAACGACTTCATGCTCAACAAACACGCTCATTGCAGTGCAATGCGTAAGCCTAAAAATTACAAACTAGGAACAGGCAATTCACGACGAGCATAAAAGTCGGCAACAAAGGCTTGTAGTTGACCTTGCTCAATCGCTTGGCGTAAACCAGCCATTAATCGTTGGTAATAACGCAGGTTGTGTAGTGTGCCTAACATTGCGCCCAACATCTCGCCACATTTGTCTAAATGATGTAAATAGGCGCGTGAAAAGTTCTTGCAAGCATAACAATCACAATGCTCATCAATCGGGGATTGGTCGGTTTTGTACTGACTATTGCGAATTCTTACCACACCATTGGTGACAAAATAATGACCATTACGCGCATTACGGGTTGGCATGACACAATCAAACATATCCACGCCACGTCTTACCGCTTCAACAATATCTTCAGGCTTACCAACGCCCATTAAATAACGTGGCTTATCATTAGGTAATTTAGTGGGGACATGGTTGAGAATTTTCAACATTTCATCTTTAGGCTCACCCACCGATAAACCACCAATGGCATAACCATCAAAACCAATATCTAATAATCCAGCTAAGGACACATCACGCAAATGCTCATACATCCCACCTTGAACAATACCAAATAAAGCATTGGGATTGCCTTCGTGAGCGGTTTTACAACGTGCTGCCCAACGCAAACTTAACTCCATCGAGTCACGCGCTTCTTTTTCGGTGGCAGGATAAGGTGTGCATTCATCAAAAATCATCACGATGTCAGAATTTAACTCGCGCTGAATTTGCATCGACACTTCGGGGGTTAAAAAAACCTTTGAACCATCAATCGGCGATTGAAACTTAACGCCTTCTTCACTGATTTTACGCAATGCGCCCAAGCTAAATACTTGAAAGCCACCCGAATCGGTAAGAATAGGTTTGTCCCAATTAATAAATTTATGCAAACCACCAAACTGTTTGACGACTTCTGTCGTTGGTCTTAACCACAAATGAAAAGTATTGCCTAAAATAATATCTGCACCAATGTTTTCAATGTCACTGGGAAACATGCCTTTAACAGTACCGTATGTACCAACAGGCATAAATGCAGGCGTTTGTACCTTACCATGTTGTAAGGTGAGCTCGCCGCGGCGGGCAATACCATCAGTGGCTAAAAGTTTAAATTGCATAATTAAAAAACACCAAGACCAGAATCGCAGTTAATGCGTTGTGTCATCGTTCAACAGGATTAATGAGTACGTCATCTTTTGAACGTAATTTTGACAGGGGCGAAATTATAGCCTAATTAGGAGGGATAAAAACTCAGGGCGGAGGAATTTTGCCAAAATTAATATCAGGACTTCGCTATTTCAACCAAATTAGCACACTTTATGAGCGTAAAAACAATTAAATGTGCATAATCCAGCAATAACAGCGTCAGTCCTAAATCAATTTAACTTAATCAGCCTCTTCCAACCAACACATTTGAATGGCTTCTAAAATCTTTTCGCCACTGTGTTTTGGATCGTCAGCAAATTCTGGTAAAGCGATAACCCAATTATACAAATCGGTAAAACGAATGGTTTTTGGGTCAACATCAGGATGAGCATCGAACAACGCGATAGCAATTTCACGAGAATCTGTCCACTTTAAACTCATGTTACTCTCCAATTAAACTCCTCCCCCTAAATTAGGGGAGGGAATAAAAATTAATGTTTTTCAGACGCATGATTAATGGTGTATTTAGGAATTTCCACCACCAAATCCTCATCAGCAACCACTGCCTGACAAGATAAACGGGAGTCTGGTTCTAAACCCCATGCTTTATCCAGCATATCCGCTTCTAAGTCATCCATTTCATTTAAGCTATCAAAACCTTCACGCACCACCACGTGACAGGTTGTACAGGCACAAGACTTTTCGCAAGCATGTTCAATTTCTAAACCAGCACGCAAAGCAGCATCACAAATAGTTTCACCCACTTCGGCTTCTACCACTGCCCCATCAGGACATAATTGTTGATGTGGTAAAAAAATAATATTGGGCATATTTTACTCCCAGTCGCTTAATTTATGGCCACTTAAGGCATCGTGAATATGTTGATTCATACGGCGTGCTGCAAAAGCATCCGATAGAGGAATTAAGGCTAAACGTGCTTTTTCAATAATTTGACGCTGTGTTGAACCCAAAGCAATTTCGAGATGTTTAATGCCTTCGTGTAAGGTGCTTAATTCACCTTCACACAACAATTTACCATCTTCACGCAACGCCGCTTTAATTGCTTCTAATAATTGCTGACTTTCGACTTTTTCTTCATGCAAAGCTCTAGCTTGTTTGTCTGCCTCAGCCGCTTGATAAGATTCAGTGAGCATACGACTAATATCTTGCTCATGCAGACCATAAGAAGGCTTTACGGTAATTTCGCTTTTTTGACCTGAGCTCACTTCAATGGCACTGACATTTAATAAGCCATCGGCATCAACTTGAAATACCACGCGAATACGGGCAGCTCCTGCGGCCATTGGTGGAATGCCACGTAATTCAAAACGTGCTAATGAACGGCAATCTTGTACTAATTCGCGCTCACCTTGCACCACATGAATACTCATCGCGGTTTGGCCATCTTTAAAGGTCGTAAACTCCTGAACACGCGTCACAGGAATCGTGGTGTTCCGTGGCACAACCTTTTCTACCAAGCCCCCCATCGTTTCTAAACCCAACGATAAGGGAATCACATCCAATAACAACATATCAGAGTCAGGTTTATTACCCACCAACACATCAGCTTGAATTGCTGCACCAATGGCCACAACTTTATCAGGATCAATATTGGTTAGCGGTTGACGACCAAAAAATTCGGCAACTTTTTGGCGCACTAACGGCACTCGAGTTGAGCCACCCACCATCACCACTTCTAAAATTTGATTGGCTTTTAAATTGGCATCACGTAAGGCACGCTTGCAAGCACGTAAGGTTTTTTCAACCAGTGGCGTAATTAAGTCATTAAACTGCGCCAAACTTAACTCTGTTTGCCAAGTTTGCCATGTGATTGTTGTCGTTGATTGTGTAGTTAACTGCTCTTTCGCTTGGCAAGCAATTGCCATTAACTCACGTTGTTGCGCTGCATTAGGTTGTGCTAAATCAACTTGTTGCATAATCCACAACGCAATTGCTCGATCAAAATCATCACCGCCTAAAGCCGCATCGCCGCCAGTGGCTAATACCTCAAAAACGCCTTGATGCAAACGCAACAAAGAAATATCAAATGTACCGCCACCCAAATCAAAAATGGCATGAACCCCTTCTGCGCCATGATCTAAACCATAGGCAACCGCAGCGGCAGTTGGCTCACTTAATAAACGTAATACTTTTAAACCAGCTAATGTGGCTGCATCACGTGTTGCTTGACGCTGAGCTTCATCAAAATAGGCTGGCACGGTAATAACCGCCCCTTTTAACTCACCATCCAGAGCCGTTTCAGCACGCTGTTTTAACACTGACAAAATATCTGCCGACACTTCAACAGGCGTTTTTTCACCTTGTGCGGTAATAAAGGCAGGCATCCCCGTTTGTTCAGCACGAAATTGATAAGGTAACTCTGAACCCAATTGTTTAATATCGGCTAAACCTCGCCCCATTAAACGCTTTACCGAAATAATGGTGTTGTTTGGGTCTTCAACAGCACTCGCCTTTGCTGTTTGGCCAACTATTTTTTCACCCGTTGGTAAATATCTGACCACAGAAGGCAATAAATGTTGGCCTTGTTCATTGGCTAAGGTAGCTGCTTTACCCGAACGCACGGTGGCCACTAAAGAATTGGTTGTACCTAAATCTATGCCCACGGCTAAACGATGTTGATGTGGGGCTTGGGTTTGACCGGGTTCGGCAATTTGAAGTAAGGCCATAATATATTACGTATCGTTGAGAAGTTATGACAGGTTATCCCTCATCTCCGCGAGGGAGTCCTCTCTGTAGGAGAGTGTTAGAGCGAGGGCAACAATAGCCCTAAAACAAATCGAGAATCAATCCTCATCATAATAGTCATCGTCTTCAAATTTATCTTCTTGCTGACGAATATCGAGTAAAAAATTAGCCATAAAATGCATTTTGCGGACAGTATCTTGGGCTTCAACCCAATCTTCATCGGCATAATCTAGGACAAATTCACGCGATAAACTTTGTAGCCACTCTTCAACTTCGAGACGTAAACCCACTAATTGCTCAACGACTTCTGCTTCATCAAGTTGTTCACGCAACTCTAATTGGCTCATTAAAAAGTCGGTATCAGCAATACTGGTATTTAAAGAGATAGGACGGCCAGATAACTCTAATAAGTAACTGGCACGTTTCACATCACTATTGAGGATGTCATAAGCAGTATTCAGTTGTGCAGACCACTGCACTGCTTTTTGTTGCTCGTCAGGATGATTAGCAAAACGATCTGGATGATATTGACGTTGTAGCTCTCGATAACGACTTGCTAATGCGTCTTGATTAATTTGAAAGGCAACAGGCAAATCAAACCACGCAAAGTAATTATCTTGCTTATCCACAACAACCTCAATTTATTAGACAGACTTGTGTAGCCTGTAGAAATACAGGACTCAAAAGACCGTCCCGTGTTTCGTTGCACGACACACGGGCTACATATCATTAATGACAACAAGCACTGTTAAACGGTAAACGACTCACCACAACCACACTCACCTTTTTGGTTGGGGTTGCTAAATTTAAAGCCTTCATTTAGACCTTCTTTAACAAAGTCCATTTCAATACCGTCTAAATATACCAAGCTTTTTGGGTCAACAAAGATTTTTACGCCATGAGACTCAAACACTTGGTCGGCAGAATCCGCATTATCTACGAATTCTAAAACATAAGCGAGACCTGAACAGCCAGATACCTTAACACCTAAACGAATGCCCTCGCCTTTGCCACGATTAGTAATAAAATCTGACACATGATTTGCCGCAGCAGGAGTTAATGAAACAGCCACAATCTGCTCCTTATTCACCAGTTTGCTTTTTACGATAATCTTCAATCGCTGCTTTAATCGCATCTTCTGCCAATACAGAACAATGGATTTTTACAGGAGGCAATGCTAATTCTTCAGCAATCTCGGCATTTTTGATTTGCTGTGCTTGGTCTAAGGTTTTACCTTTTAACCATTCGGTGACTAAAGAACTAGAAGCAATGGCAGAACCACAGCCATAGGTTTTAAAACGTGCATCTTCAATGACACCATCATCATTAACACGAATTTGCAAACGCATCACGTCACCACAAGCAGGTGCACCGACCATACCTGTACCCACATGAGTGTCATTTTTATCTAAGTTACCAACATTGCGTGGATTTTCGTAATGGTCAATCACTTTTTCACTATAAGCCATGACTGTATCCTCTGAAAAAAATTAATGTGCTGCCCACTGAACTTGACTTAAATCAATGCCTTCTTTGTACATATCCCATAAAGGTGATAAGTCACGCAGTTTGTTCACGGCGTTTTGGGCATGATTAATGACAAAATCAATGTCTTCTTCTGTGGTGAAACGACCAATGGTGAAACGAATTGAGCTATGAGCTAATTCATCACTTAATCCCAAGGCACGCAACACATAAGATGGCTCTAAGCTGGCAGAAGTACAGGCCGAACCAGATGACACAGCAATATCTTTTAACGCCATAATTAATGATTCACCTTCAACAAAGTTGAAGCTGACGTTAACATTGCCAGCAATACGCTGCTTATCGTCACCGTTTAAGAACACTTGCTCTAAAGAACATAAGCCCGCCCACAATTTGTCACGCAACACCGCTAAACGTTGTTGCTCAGCGATGCCTTCTTCTTTGGCGATACGGAATGCTTCACCCATACCGACAATTTGGTGCGTGGCTAAAGTCCCCGAACGGAAACCACGCTCATGGCCACCGCCATGAATCTGTGCTTCTAAGCGAATACGTGGTTTACGGCGAACATACAAAGCACCAATGCCTTTAGGCCCATAAGTTTTATGTGCGCTAAAGCTCATCAAATCTACTTTCATCGTCTCTAGGTCAATAGCGACTTTACCTGTTGACTGTGCAGCATCAACATGGAAAATAATGCCTTTGCTACGTAACAACTCACCAATTGCAGCAATATCGGTAATTGTGCCGATTTCGTTGTTAACGTGCATTAACGACACGACAATGGTGTCTGGGCGCAAAGCTGCTTCAACCATCTCAACCGTAATTAAACCTGTTTGAGGTTGGGGGTCTAAATAAGTGACTTCAAAACCTTCGCGTTCTAATTGACGACAAGTGTCTAAAACGGCTTTATGTTCAATTTTGGAGGTAAGAATATGCTTACCTTTACCTTGATAAAAGTGTGCCGCACCCTTGATGGCTAAATTGTTTGATTCAGTTGCTCCTGATGTCCAAACAATCTCACGTGGGTCAGCATTAACTAAATCAGCCACTTGTTGACGTGCTGTTTCGACAGCCTCTTCGGCTTGCCAACCATAACCATGTGAACGTGAGGCAGGATTACCAAAATTACCGTCCATCGTCAGGCATTGCATCATTTTTTCAGCAACACGAGGGTCAACGGGGGTAGTAGCCGAATAATCAAGATAAATTTGACGTTTCATAAAGACTCTTTTGACCTAGCTAGAGACCCAAAATGATAGCATAGACACGAAGGGACAACTCATGACTTACACATTTTGCCAGCATTAAACCATTGAAAACAGGTTAAATACGAGCAAATAAGCGATAACCACGTAAGTCTTAAATCAAGACAAATCCGTCCTATTGCCTACCCTACTTCATGTTAGGTTAAAGATTGCTGGGATTACATGAGCAACAGACCGAGATCATGCCCCTCAGGATGTAATACTTTGCTTTGACGCAAAGCAACGGCTTGCACACCACGACGATGTACTAACTCTTCCAAACTAATATTGGATAAAAAACTATGAATTCTTGCACTCAGATCAGTCCACAAATCATGTGTTAAACACATCATACCTTGTTGACAATCGCCTTGACCTGCACAACGTGTTGCATCGACTAACTCATCCACCGCATCAATAATTTGTGCAACAAAAATTTCTGAACCATGACGTGCTAATTGATAACCACCGCCTGGCCCACGGACGCTAGACACCAAACCGCCTTTGCGTAACTTGGCAAACAACTGCTCTAAATAAGAAATCGAAATAGATTGGCGTTCAGAAATATCAGCCAAACTGACTGGCTCTAAACGAGCATGAATGGCCAAATCGAGCATTGCAGTAACAGCATAACGGCCTTTGGTTGTTAAGCGCATCGTGATTTCTCCTGTATACGCAAGACTTACGCCGAACAAATAACAACACACTTAAACGAATAAGGTGCGTAAGTCTGTATTCATGAGAAGTATAGCTAATTCCGAGTAATTTAGTCAAGTTTAGCTCAACTCAAGATAGTGATTTTTGCCACGAACAACACCGTGTTGGTTATTGTCCACTCTCTTGCATCACCACTAAATCTTCGGCTTTTAACTCATTGGGGCGTTCATCACAAAAGTCTTTGTTGACGCGTTTTAATGCGCCACACATTTTGTCTAAACGTTTATCGGTTGCTTGCATGTGGTCTAATAAGACGCGTAACGCTTCAACCACAGGATCGGGTAAATCGGGCGTGGCTGCATAGGCTTGAAAACCTATTTTTTGGGCAAAGTCTAAACGGGCTTGCTCATCAGGATGTACTTCTAAGACTTGTTTTAAAATTAAACGTGCAGGATTACCCACCGCGGTTGCGCCTGCTGGAACAGCTTTGGTGACAACGGCATTAGAACCAATTTTTGCACCTTTACCCACCGTAAAAGGCCCTAAAACCTTTGCACCTGCGCCTACGACAACACCATCTTCTAAAGTGGGATGACGCTTGCCTTTTTGCCATGTTGTGCCACCCAAAGTCACACCATGATATAAGGTCACATCATCACCAATTTGCGCGGTTTCACCAATGACTACGCCCATACCATGATCAATAAAAAAACGACGGCCAATTTTGGCGGCAGGATGAATTTCGATGCCTGTTAAAAAACGGCTAAACGTGGAGACGGCTCGTGCCGTACCTTTATATTCAGATTGCCATAAGCCATGAGCCACACGATGCAAGGCAATAGCATGAATACCAGGATAATTGATAATCACTTCTAAGGTATTACGTGCCGCAGGATCACGGGCAAATACCGACTGAACATCTTCGTGTAACTGCTTAACTAATGAAAACATGTTTATAACCTCTTAAGGATGATTGTTGACTGCCAAAAATACTTTTAGCAACAACATCGTGCGGGTAATAAAACAAACAGATTGTTATAAACATGACTCATACACTTTTACTCTTTTTTAAGCTTTGTAATTTCGGCTGCCATTGCCTGCATACGACTAAAAACACCTCGCCATAAGTTATACTCTAGTCGATCTAAACGCAAACGGCTAAACATTCGACGCACACGGGTTGGCATTTGTCTGGGATTATTGGGGTCTAAAAAGCCCGATTCAACCAATGCTGCTTCAAAATGGCTAAAAAATTGCTCCATTTCTTTGGCGGGCACTAACTCTTCGTCCCAAGGAGCATGAGCTAGGGGCATAGTTCGCTCAGCAGGTGCTTGACCTTTTTCGGCTAATAAATGTGCCATACGCACTTCATAAGCAATCACCTGCACTGCCGCCGCCACATTTAACACCCCATATTCAGCATCACTAGGAATCGTGACATGATAATGACATTGATGTAACTCTTCGTTGGTCAAACCACGATCTTCACGACCAAATACCAAGGCAACAGGATGTTTTTCAGACTCAATACGACTTAACTCACCTGCTTCACGCGCATCTAACATTGGCCAAGGAATAGTACGGCTACGTGCACTGGCACCAATCACTAACGGACAATCGGCAATCGCATCTTCTAAAGTGGCAACCACTTTGGCATTAGCCAAAACATCTGACGCGCCAGAAGCTAATGCCGTTGCTTCACTACTAGGAAATACTTTAGGGTCAACTAAGACTAATTGACGTAAACCCATGGTCTTTAAGGCACGTGCGGCAGAGCCGATATTGGCAGGCAAACTGGTATTTACTAAGACAATGCGAATATTACTAAACATGTTCTCAAATCAATAATGAAAAAAAGATGGCTAATGGTAGCAAATTAAGTCCCAAGTCTCTGCTATAATTTGCAACTCAATTGTGGATTATTATCCTATTTACTTAGGACTTACGC